>USTH01000012.1 GCA_900557555.1 uncultured Prevotellaceae bacterium
GACAGCCATGCCGTCATGTCTTCCCCGAAGATAAAAGTGGGAAGTGCATAATAAGTTGCACTTCCCACTTTCTTGGTATGCATAGATACCAGGCTGTCCGTTTAGATCGAAACAAACGGTCTGATGTTCGTCACTGGTTTGGGATAAGTCCTAACGACCGAATTGGGTTTTAACGTTAGGAAACAAAAACAGGCTGATACACTATGGTGGTGTATCAGCCTGTTTTGAATGGTATATGTGTGGTGTTGTTATTTTTTTGCGTAGAGAACAGGATTCGTTTCAGTGTCGTTATACATCTTCATTTGTTTGTAGACCTTCATGTATTTTTTTCCGTTAGCAATGTCTTCAATCAATGTGTTGATGGCAGAGGAAAGGTCTTTTTGCTGCTCAAGCAACACATTGAGTTTTGCTGCACATTTCTGACGGTGGTCAGCAGTGGCATCTTTCCGTTCGGCTTCAAGTCGCATGTGATAGATTTTCAATGCAAGGATGCTCAGACGGTCAATGGCCCATGCTGGTGACTCTGTGTTGATTGTTGCATCAGGTAGTGGCGTAACGTCCTTGTAGAGTGTAAGGAAATAACTGTCGATGCGCTCAACGAGGTCTGTGCGGTCTTGGTTTGACTTGTCGATGCGACGTTTCAGCACCAGAGCAGCTGAGGGCTCAATAGCGGGGTCGCGTATAATATCTTCAAAATGCCATTGCACTGTGTCAATCCAGCACTTGAGATACAGGTCGTGTTCTATAGTGCCTTTTTGATATGGGTTGTTGATTGGGGTGTCAACGTTGTCTGCTACGTGATAGTCATTTATCGCAGCCTCAAAAATCGGTTGGCAAAGTTTTGTAAATTCCATAATTGTATATTGTAGTCGCTTACAAAGATAATGTTTTATTTTCAATATTGATATTAATTCGGTGAAAAAGACTAAATTCGCAGTATGAAAGTTGTTGTAGACGATAAAATTCCTTATATCAAGACTGCGGCATCAAGGCTTTTTGATGAGGTGGTCTATTTGCCAGGGACAGAGTTTAGAAACAGCCGTGAGGTGTGTGATGCTGATGCATTGATTGTAAGAACGAGAACCCATTGTGACTGCGAGTTGCTTGTCGGGACGAGTGTGAGGTTTATTGCTACAGCAACGATAGGCTTTGATCATATCAATACGTCTGACCTTGAACGGCTTGGTATCAGATGGACAAACTGTCCCGGTTGCAACGCCTCTTCAGTGGGACAGTACGTAAGAAACGCTCTGGCCTTGGTCAGTAAGGCAGAGGGGCGCAGAATGGAGGATTATGTTGTTGGTATTGTTGGCTACGGGCATGTTGGGCACGAGGTGTACAAAGCCTTGCGTCAAGCAGGTTGCAGCATCCTGGTCAACGACCCTCCGCTGCAGGAAGTTGGGGAGGCAGATGTGGCGCTTGTTGAACTGAGCGACATTGCGAAAGAATGCGATGTTGTAACTTTTCATACTCCGCTGCAGACAGATGGCAACCATCCTACATTTCATCTGGCAGACAGCGATTTCTTCGCACAGTTGGCGCGCAAACCTGTAATCATTAATGCAGCCCGAGGCGGAGTGGTTGACGAACAGGCTATGATAAAAGCTTTCGGTTGTGGTATTATAGACAAAATGGTTGTAGATACGTGGGAAGACGAACCCAACATCAATCATGAGTTATTGAAAAAGGCAGCAATAGCCACCCCACATATTGCAGGTTATTCCGCTGATGGCAAGAGTAATGCTACACGAATGGCACTCAGAGCAGTCTGCGAATTCTTCGGAATAGCGATTGATGACGAGTCTGAGTTTCTGAGACTTACTGCACCGCCAGCCCTTCCGCCAGATTGTATTCCTACGAGTGATGTGATGAATGATTGGCTTGCATTGTACAACCCCCATGATGACTCGGGACGGCTGAAAGAACATCCAGAGCAGTTTGAGTGGCTCCGCGGCAACTATCCTCTGCGGAGGGAAGGGTTTGCGTGAATGAGAGAGTTTACGCATGCTTTCTGATGTTACGTGAGCGTTGTTCTGCTACTTGCTGCACATTGAGGGGTTAGTTGGCTGATAAGGTTTTTCCCAATAAGAAATACGAATTAAAGATTATTATGTGTTATGGCAAATTTGTTAGATGAGATTACAGGGCCTGTTAATGACAATGGCCGTGATGTGCCAGTGTATTGGGACGAGTATCTGCCAGTCACCGGTAGTGGCTGTATGTTCATCAAAGAAGACAACGACAAGGAGGACTTCAAGAGCCACAGCCAGCGCATAGAGCACGTTAGCGATGTGCTCGGAGCCTCTAATTTTGAATTGTACAGAAGGCATATCGCATCAAAGATATAGGCGTTGAGTTTCAACGCTTGGTTCTGTGGCCCCGCTCTGCTTTTGTTTCGGTAGGGTATTCGTGAAACATCTGCTCTCCTAAAAACAAAATACAATAAGTCCTAACGACCGAATTGGGTTGGATGTAGGAAAAATTAGAGCCTCTCGGGCTGTTAAGTCCGAGAGGCTCTTGTATTTGGAAATCCTAAGCTTAGTCGAGGATTCCTGCAGAAGCCTTAAACTTCATGATGGTCTTTGCTGGGATTTCAATCTTTGCTTTAGTCTGTGGATTGATACCTGTGCGTGCAGCGCGTGTGCTTGCGCTGAATGTTCCAAAACCAGGAAGAATAACTTTGTCGTTGGCCTTTACTGCTCCAGCAATTGTAGCAAGAGTGGTGTCAAGTGCGGCCTTGGCGGCAACTTTGGAAATGCCAGCGCCTTCAGCAATGGCGGCAATCAAGTCTGTCTTTTTCATAATTCAGAGATTTGTTAGTGAGTATTTCAGTTAATTTTCTTCACTCTAAATGAATGATGTTTATGCAAATATCGTAATATCAAAGTTTTCAACCAAATATTTTGAGCAAAAAACATCAAAAAAACGTGTATTTTTCCGTGAAAAGGGAATATTTCTATGAATATGCCGATTTTATTGCCTTTAAATGTCTGTTGTATGGGTAAACATGAGTGAAATAACTGTATGAAGATTGTGCAGTGAACTATAAAATAATAGGGCCTCTTGTTGTTTCCGTGTTTGTACCCAAATCGGTCATTAGGTCGTAAATGACATATACTTTATTACTTTTTATTGCCTTTTGTTTTTTATAGGTCACCTGTTGCTTGTTTTTGTTCAAAAGAGTCCGCTATTATTCTCTTAAGCGACAAGCAACATCTGCTCTCCTAAAAAAACAAAATACAATAAGGCCTAAAGCCTGAATTGGGCTAAATGCGTTAAAATTATAGAAAATCAAAATCCTATTGAGAGGGTGTGTACGTCGGTTTGAAATATAAATACTAACTTTGTCGCATAAATAGAAAATGATTGTTGCTATGTTCAGACTTCCACCTATTACCAAAAATCTGCTGGTCATAAATATTCTGTTGTTTTTTGCGGCAGGGATACTGAGTAAAAATGGAATCAATCTCAACAACATTTTGGGGCTGCATTTTTTTAAATCTGACAGTTTTGCACCGTACCAGCTGGTGACCTATATGTTTATGCATGCAAACTTCGAGCACATCTTCTTCAATATGCTTGCTTTTTGGATGTTTGGTAGGATATTGGAACAAGTTTGGGGTCCCAAGCGCTACCTGCTATTTTATTTTGTTTGCGGCATAGGCGCAGGTTTGTGTCAGGAGCTGGTGCAGTATGTGGATTATGTAAGCCAGGGGCTTGCACAGTATTCCGAGGTTACAGACGGTACATCCAAGGTGCCGATGTCTGTATACTTGAATTCCTGGACTACTGTTGGAGCCTCGGGGGCGATATACGGCATTCTGCTGGGTTTTGGTATGTCGTTTCCCAACGAGCGCATATTGTTGCTTATTCCGCCAATGCCTATAAAGGCTAAATATTTGGTTATCGGTTATGCTGTTATTGAACTTTTGTCTGGTTTTGGCATAAGCAACAGCAACGTGGCACATTTCGCACATTTGGGCGGCATGTTGTTTGGGTTGATACTGATTCTCTATTGGCGTAAGGATGCTCGCAGAAAGGCCTACGGCTTTTCCTCATGGAAGGAATACTCTTCGAAGAAAAAGAGTTTCTGGGACCGATTTAAGGAAAACAAGAGTGAAACAAAATTTCAGTCGGCAAAACCTGTGGAGAAACCTGAGCCTAAGACTGACCCTATGGACGAGCGAAGAGCCCAACAGGAAGAGATTGACCGTATTCTCGAAAAAGTTAAAAGATCAGGCTATAGTTGCTTAACCGAAGAAGAAAAAAGAACGATCTTTGATTTCAGAAATAAACGATGACACAGATGGCAGCTGCGTGGCAGGAATAAGCGGTGCGACTTGTTGCACAGTCTGTAATGACTACAAGCAGACGAATGTTAGCTTAGGGCGCGGCCATGTGAGTGGCGTGTGACCAACGGAAAAAGAGACCATGAAACAGAAGAAAAACATAACTAACGGCATTACGGTTTTCTTTTCGAGTTTTTTTCTTGTTTTGAACCTATTGTGTATTATACTTCTGCTTGTATCAGTTTTTGGTGGTATGATTAATCCTGAAAGGTTGTCTTGGTTGGTGTCGGTCACATTAGCGTTTCCTTTTCTGTTTGGTGTCACGTTTCTGTTTATGCTTTCATGGCTGGTGGTTTATTCGCGTAAATGGTTGTGGAGTTTTTTTGCTTTGGTTGCAAGTGCATTGGCTCTGCGTGACTATTGCCCTGTCAACGTTCCTCAACCTGTGCCCAAAGGATGCATAAAGGTAGAAACTTACAATGTCTACGGGTTTGGCGGGGCTTCCGAGAATACTGCTGAATATAAGGAGATGCTGGAGTATTTAAAGAATTCCGATGCCAATATCTTTTGTGCCCAGGAGACATCTTATTCCGAGGGGCGGAAAAAAGAGTTGGAAGATGCTATCTCGCATTGGAGGTATCGCGACACTGTGTATGTGGGCACGTCCTTTAGTGGACTGACCCTTTGTTCCGACTTCCCAATATTAAATCGCCATGTGACGACGTCGCCGTCTCTTGGTCATATCTGTGCTATATATAGGCTTAGGGTTGGACACGACACAGTGGTAGTCGTAAACAGTCATTTCGTATCGAATGCCATGAATGATGACGACAAAAAGGCGTATCGCGAAATGATATTGTCGCCAGAAGAAGAGCATGCTAAGAATGATTTTATGCGCCTGTGTAGCAAGGTAAATCGTGCTGGGCAAAAGAGAGCTGTTCAGGTAGATTCTCTGATGGACTATTTGGAGACGTTGGGTGATGTGCCTATTATAATGTGTGGTGACTTTAACGACTCCCCCCTGTCGTATGTTCACCATCGACTGACCCGAAAACTCAATGATGCATATATAGCATCGGGCAACGGGCCGGGAATTTCCTATTACCGGTCAGGCATGTTCTTCCGTCTTGACAACGTGTTGTGCAGCCAACATTGGCGTTCTTTTGGTGCGGCGGTTAAATCTCACTATAAGATGTCAGACCATTATCCATTGGAGGTGTATCTGAAACGTATGAAGTGACCTTCTCTTTATGCCCAAAAGGATGACAATTTGCGCTTAAATGAGTTGCCCTACCCATACTGCAGAGAGGTTTTTGCTGTAATTAGCTGATTTAACCCATTAGTATGTTAAACGGATTGAAAAAAAATGTTATATTTGCATGTCAATTTTTCCGGATTGAATAAGTTCGGGCGACGGAGTAAAAAATAATAACAACAAATAATTAACTAAAAATGCAAAACAAAGGATTTGTAAAAGTTTTCGCAGTGTTATTGACACTTGTGTGCATTTACTATCTTTCTTTTTCTTTTGTGACAAGTCATTACGAAAGCAATGCCTCAAAGATGACAGCAGAGGCAGGTCAGCGTTATCTTGACTCAATGAAAAATGAGAGAGTGTGGATGTTTAAGACTCTTCGGGAGTGTCAGGAGTACCAGCTTGGTCTGGGTCTTGACCTGAAGGGCGGTATGAATGTGACTCTTGAGGTTTCTGTACCTGATGTTGTCAGGACTCTTGCTGCAGACAATGCCAGTGACCCCAATTTCACGAAGGCTTTTGATGAAGCTACTGGTGAGATGAATGACACTCAGGACGATTTTATCACACTGTTTATCAAGGCTTATCAGAATGTTGCAGGCAAGGATAAGTTGGCTTCGGTCTTTGCCACCCAGCAACTGGGTGAAAAAATCAATGCCCGTTCTACAGACAAGCAGATAGAAAAGGTGTTGCGTTCTGAAGTAAAGGATGCCATTGACAATTCCTACAACGTATTGCGTTCTCGTATTGACCGTTTTGGCGTGGCTCAGCCTAACATACAGAAACTGGAGGGTTCAAACGGCCGTATTATGGTAGAAATGCCTGGTGTGAAAGAACCAGAGCGTGTGCGCAAACTTCTTCAGACCAGCGCAAACCTCGAATTCTGGGAAACATACTCTTTTGCAGAGATATGGCCGGAGCTTCAGGCTCTTGACTCAAAACTTGTGGGCGGTGATGCAAAGACCGATAGTACTGTAGCGGAGGCTGATGCTGCTGCGAAAGACACCGCAGTGGTAACCGGCCTTGAGTCAAAACTTAAAGGTGCAACAGCCAAGAGTGAGTCAAACACCAATGCGGCTGCCGTTGCGGCAAATAAGAAAGCCCACCCACTGTTGTCTATGATTATGCCGGCTCAGGGTGGACGTGCAGGAAGTGCTGTGGTAGGTTATGTGGCTTCGTATGATACAGCTGAGGTGAGCAAAATTCTTGAATCGCCAGAGGCAAAAGCAACGTTGCGCGCCGACCTGTCTCTCAAATGGGGTGTCAAGTCTTCGGAACTGTTCCCTAAAGCCGACATCTTTGAACTTTATGCCATTCGTGTTCCTGCTGATGGAAAAGCTCCGCTTGAGGGTAGTGCCATTGTTGATGCCCGCGCCGATTTTGATCAGTATGGCAAGCCGATGGTGAGCATGTCAATGAACAACGACGGTGCTCGCGTTTGGGCTAACCTTACAAAAAATAATATAGGTAAGGCTGTGGCTATCGTGTTGGACGGGGTGGTTTACAGTGCGCCAAACGTGATGACAGAAATCAACGGAGGAAATTCCCAGATTACTGGTAATTTTACTACTGAAGACACCAAGGACCTTTCAAACGTGTTGAAGGGCGGTAAGATGGATGCTCCTGTAAAAATTGTGCAGGACGACACTGTCGGTCCGTCCCTTGGACAGGCTTCTATCAACAAGGGTATCATGTCATGTATCGTGGCATTTGTTCTCCTGATGATTTACATGTGCTTGCTTTACGGCTTCAAACCGGGTATGGTTGCTAACAGCGCATTGTTTGTAAACTTCTTCTTTATTCTTGGAGTGCTTGCTTCGTTCCAGGCGGCATTGACAATGTCGGGCATTGCGGGTATGGTGCTTACGCTTGGTATGGCGGTTGATGCCAATGTGCTTATCTTTGAACGTACCAAGGAAGAACTTGCTGCCGGCAAGAAGCTCAAATCTGCTTTGGCAGACGGTTACAGCAACGCCTTCTCTGCCATTGTAGACTCTAACGTAACCTCTATCATTACGGGTATTATCCTGTTCTATTTCGGTACAGGCCCCATCAGAGGTTTTGCAACAACCCTTATTATTGGTTTGTTGGCATCGGTATTCACTGCAGTATGGTTGACTCGTATTGTTTTTGAACATTTCATCAACAAGGACAAGTGGCAAAACCTTACGTTTACCACTGCCATGTCGCGTAACTTCCTGCAGAACAGGGCATACAAGTTTATGAGTGCCTATAAGAAGAGCTTCACTGTTTGGGCTGTCGCTTTGGTTGTCTGCTTTGTTAGCTATGGTGTGCGCGGATTGAGCAGTGGCATTGACTTCACTGGAGGCCGCAACTACACTGTAATCTTTGATGAGCCGGTTGTGCCAGAGGATATTCATGCTGCAATAGTTCCTAATGTTGGCGATGCCAATGTTTCGGTGCTCGCTTTGGGTACAGACGGCAAGACTGTACGTGTGTCAACTAACTATAAAATAGACAGCAATAATCCCGCCATTGACGGTGAAATAGAACACTTGCTATACCAGTCCCTTAAGGACAAGTTCCTTGCCAAGGGTGTAACGTTCGATGTGTTTAAAGATCGTGACAATCAAAAGGGTGGTTCAATCGTTTCTTCTCAGAAAGTCGGCCCATCGGTAGCTAAGGATGTAACCTACGGTGCTATCCGTGCGGTGATTTTTGCTCTGATCGCAATTTTCCTCTATATCTTCGTCAGATTCCGCAACATAGCATTCTCTGTCGGCAGTACGGCAGGTTTGGTTTGCGATTCAATTCTCATTATCGGTACGTACTCTTTGCTGTGGGGCATCTTGCCGTTCAGCCTTGAGGTTGACCAGACATTCATTGCGGCTATCTTGACATGTATTGGTTATTCCATCAACGATAAAGTGGTGATTTTTGACCGTATTCGTGAGTTTATACATCTCTATCCGAAGCACGATCGTCAGGAATTGTTCAACAAGTCACTTAACACCACGTTGGCTCGTACAATCAATACGTCATCAACGACATTGCTCGTGCTGCTCTGTATCTTCTTCCTTGGTGGGGACAGCATACGCAGTTTCTCATTTGCAATGATTCTCGGTGTTATTTACGGCACATGTTCTTCAATATTTATCTCTGCACCTTTGGCATATCTTGTCTTAGGTCACAAGATTAAGAAAGAGGAAGCAGCAGAGGCTGCCAAATAGAAGCAATAAGTTTGTAACTAATGCACTAATATGGAGAGCGGTGATGTTTTCGGTAACGTCACCGCTCTTTTTGCGTTTGGGTGCTAAAAAGGAGGAAAATGGTGTGTAATAGTTTGATAATCAAGAAAAAAGTTTTAAATTTGTGGTGCTTTTGTCTGATTGTGTTCTGACAAAACAGAAAACCACCTAACAACTTAACTTAAATACTTAAAAGAAGAATGAAACTAAAGACATGTTTGTCGCTCGGAATAGGCTTGGCAATATCGTCAAGTACTTTTGCCGCCAACGATGCATTTAAGTCTGCGGGGTCGGTGATGTTGCTTGACAGCACTTATGTAACGGTGCAGCCTACAGGTTCCGCCACTTTTAGCATTACCCGTAAACTTAGCATAAAGACAAAAGAGGCCGCGTTGAAAAATCACTGCCTTGTGTATGACTATGACCCACTGACTGCCTTTGCCCGCTTCAAGTATGTGAAGATTGCTCACCGTGACGGAACAGTGACGAATGTCGATGTCAAAACATCACGGGACTATGCGGCGCCAGCCCGTTCCATTTTCTGGGGAGCGCGGCAAGTAATGATAGAAGTTGGACACCTTAAGCCTGGTGACGTTTTGTCTTATGAGATAGAAAAGAGTGGCTTTACCTATGCCTTGCTTGGGGACGAGGCCAGTCTTACAAGTGCAAGTACCTCGGTGTCGTGTGGCGGCGGTTCTGTAGCCGATAAATCTGATGACGACCGTTTCGTTCCCCCATTGAGAGGACAGTTCTATGATATCGTGCCGTTTTGGGTGGATCAACCTACCCGCCGCAAAGTATATTGCCTCTCTCTTCCTGATACCTGCAAACTGCAATACAAACTCTACCAATATGACGGAGCATATACGGAAAGCAAAAGCGTGAGCAACGGTCGTCAGTATCTGACGATTGGCCTTGACAACCAGGTTCCGTTTGACAGAGAGCCAAGTATGCTCGACCTTTATGATGTAGCACCCAAACTGATGCTTTCTACCACAAAGGATTGGTTTGTCAAGTCGCGATGGTTCTACAACGCACAGGAGGAATATGGCAGTTTTAAACCAACGCCAGAGGCGAAGGCAAAAGTGGCAGAGCTTATCAAGGGCAAAAAAACTGAGATGGAGAAGATAAGCGTTCTTACCCATTGGGTGGCAGATAATATACGCTATCTCGGCATGCCTATGGGTAAGGGTGAGGGCTACACACTTCACACTCTTGATATGAATATGACAGACCGTGCTGGCGTATGCAAAGACATCGCAGGTACACTGATAGGAATGTTGAGAATTGCAGGCTTTAAAGCTTATCCTGCTATGACAATGGCTGGCAGTCGTGTAGAGAAGATTCCTGCAGACCATTTCAATCATTGTGTGTGTGTGGTAAGGCTTAAGAACGGCACGTTGATGCCTCTTGACCCAACTTGGGTTCCTTTTAACCGTGAACTGTGGAGTAGTGCCGAGCAGCAACAGAATTATCTGCCGGGCCTTCCCGAAGGCAGCGATTTGCTTGAAACACCTGTTTCGGCTCCTGTAAACCATTATGTGAGAATAAGGGCGAATAATATGCTTGCTGAGTCGGGAACCCTTAAGGGTACGTTTACCATAGAGGCGGAAGGACAGTCTGATGCTTCTGTACGTTCTGTATTCACCCGAGGCTGGATGTCGCGTTGGAGCCAGACCCTTGAGGCAGAGCTGTTGAGAGTTTCGCCACAGGCCAAAGTGCTGTCTGTAGACTACGGCAAAGCCCCAAAGGACTATCAGGCAGCTCCCATTCACATAATGTTTACCTATGAAATTCCAAATTATGCTATAGGTGACAGCTGCGCAATGGCGTTCAAGCCTATAGTGATGAACAATCTATACCGTTCGCTACAGTCATTTCTTTTTGTCGGTGGTGACAAGGAGCAACGCAAATACGGATTTAAAGACCGTTGTTCGCGTCAGGTTGTGCTTGACGAAACAATAACATTGCCTGAGGGAATGAAAATGCAGAACAGTTCGATGAAATCGAATATAACAAATTCTGCGGCGTCGATATTCGCACACTGCTCGCAGGCAGGTGACAAAGTTATTCTTTCGGTTGACGCTTCGTTTAACAAGCGAGTTTATGAAGCGGACGAGTGGCCCGGTTTTAAGGCCGTGGTTGACGATTACAAGAAATATCAGGACTATATTTATATTAGATAAAAATGAGAAAGACATTACTTACATCCATTCTTTTGCTGTTGTCGGCATGCGTTTTTGCTCAAGCAGAGGAAGCAAGATATAATTACTATGACAAGACCATTGTGCACAATGCTGATGGTTCTACCGATTTCAACGTAAGATTTTCGCTGACCGTTCTTACTCATACGGCCATGAACTCCACCTATGGCCAGACTTATGTTACCTATAATCCCAACCATCAGAAAATAATAATTAACGAAGCTTATACCATTCAGAAAAATGGGCGGAAGGTTGCGATGCCAGAACGTGCGCTCACTGATGTGCTGCCTGCGTTGGCTGCCAAGGCTTCTGATTTTAATCATTTGAAGGAGAAAATCATTATGCATACAGGCCTTGATTTAGGTTCGACTATTTTTCTGGACTATACGGTGCATAGTGATGCGGGCTTTAATAAAAACCTTGATTTCACCGATAGGTTTGATGCAACATCTCCAATTGTCAAGTTCTCTTACACGGTAAAAGTTCCAGAACAATCGGACTTGAAGCTTCTTATGTGCTCGCCAGAAGGAAATGTCACTCCACGTTCGGACGTAGTTGCAGGCGGGCAACGTGTTATAAAGTATGTTGTAGAAAACATTCCTGCCCGTTCGAAAGATGCCTATCAGGTGCGCAATATGACCAAACAGTACAACTTCTTTTGTACCTTGTCGGATTTTGAAACAGAACTGAAAGAGGTCTTGTGTTCTGGCATTGACCCGGAAATACAGAAATGGGCCGATGAATACAGGAAAAAAGAACCCGACGGTAAGAAACGCTATGATTTCATTCGTAGTTATGTTGCGGAAGAGTTTACTTCTGTACCAGTGCCTTATGCTGCTACCTATGGTTTGCGCCCCGTGTCAAAAATACGGCAAGGGGCTTATATCACCCCTATTGAACAAGCCTATCTCCTTCAGCAGATGTTGCAGGCGTGCAACATAAAGGCAGATGTCAGAGTAAGTTTCGACCCATCCTTGCCAAAGGAGTTCCGTAGTCTCAGTTGTGCTCGTGCATTCTATGTGGCAGAATGCTTTGGAAAGGATGAAAAACTATTGAATCCTTCGCAGGTTTCTGGCTACGCAACGCCCGCAATGCAGGTGGGGGTAGATAGAGAGATTGTGAAGCCCGACAAGGGTCTTGACCTGAACAAGGAATATAACCTTGAGGTAACGCTGTCTGATTTCGGGTCGGAACCTTTCTTTGTGCTTGATTTGCCTGTCAACAGAGCTGGCGTGGCAGGGTGGGCAATGTCCGAATTGCCGACCAAGCGTGAAGTAGACTTTGAAGTTCCACAACTTGTTGAGGAATGTGACATCTATAACATTAAGGTTTCTGATGGCATAGAGATGAGAAAACCATATAGTTCAGAAATTGCCGATCCGACGACTGGTGTGGCAATGTCGGTGGCAAGTGAGGTCTCTGATAATGGTGCTACTGTTCGTATTGTGCGTCGCATGTCTATTCCGCAAAAGGTGTTTAGTGTGAGTCAGTACGCTAAAGTACGCGACATCATAACAACTTGGTTGGACAGAAACACTTCACGCATTCTTTTTGTCAAGAAATAGCGGTAGTGGTCGTTATGGTTAATCCTGTTGTAGAGGCTGCAAGCGGCCAATGAAGGCTTTCTGTGCATGCGTATTATTCGGAGTAACCATTGCTGATAGTTAAAACGTATGCACGGTATGCCCTGCCAAGACTCCAGAATGCCGACACGCATATGGTGGAGAACATCCGCTATATGCGTGTTGGGTTATAGGGTTAAAAGATGCGAATAAATTTTGTTGTTCGCATGTGTATATGTAACTTTGCATATAATTTTTTTGAAACAGTTTCAAAATGAAGAAATATAATGTAATCAACAATTGCGTTGGTTGGTTTGTGTTTATGGTAGCCGCATTTACATACTGCTCTACCATTGAGCCGACTGCAAGTTTTTGGGATTGTCCCGAGTTTATTACCACGGGCTACAAGATGGAGATAGGTCACCCGCCTGGTGCCCCATTCTTTATGTTGTTTGCCAATCTTTTCAGTCATTTCGCAAGCGATCCGAGTCAGGTGGCGAAGATGGTTAACACGATGTCTGCCCTACTTAGTGCAGGCTGCATCCTGTTCCTTTTTTGGACTATTACCCATCTGCTTCGTCGCCTCATCTGTAAAAACGGTCAAGTTGGCAGTGTCACTCAGCTTGTAACCATCATTGGTTCGGGTGTTGTCGGAGCGTTGGCTTATACGTTTACGGATACTTTCTGGTTTAGTGCCGTAGAGGGTGAAGTTTATGCTTTCTCTTCGTTCTTCACCGCTGTTGTATTCTGGCTTATACTGAAATGGGAGGACAATACCGACAAGCCTGGTTCTGACCGTTGGCTGATACTCATTGCTTATCTTATGGGTATAAGTATAGGAGTCCATCTGCTTAACCTGTTGTGCATTCCTGCCATCGTGCTTATTTATTATTATCACTATAAACCAAATGCGGAGGTTAAAGGTTCCTTGTGGGCCTTGTTGCTTAGCATGGTGTTGGTGGCTGTAATACTTTATGGCGTAGTGCCTGGCATCGTAAAGGTTGGCGGATGGTTTGAATTGCTCTTTGTCAATGTTTGTGGCCTGTCGTTCAATACGGGCTTGATAATATACCTTGTGCTGCTGGTGGCTGCAGTTGTGGCATCGCTCTACTTCAGTGTTAAGGATGCAGACATTGCAAGGACAAAGGTTTCGTTCCTTATTTCGGTAGCCCTGCTTGGCATCCCTTTCTTTGGCAACGGCACGGGCAGTATAGTGTTGGGCATTATTGTTTTGGCCGCACTTGTGGCATGCTTGTTCTATGTTAAGAAGATTGCTTCCTATGTTAATCTCCGCCGTGTGCTTAACACCTCGTTGTTGTGCTTCCTTATGCTGATGATAGGGTATTCTACCTATGCCATTACAGTGATACGCTCTACGGCAAATCCTCCCATGGACCAGAACTCCCCAGAGGATATATTTGCTTTAGGTGATTATTTGAGCCGCGACCAGTATGGTTCAACACCGTTGCTCTATGGCCCGACTTTCAACTCGCAGCTTGAATGGAAGGTTGACGAGAATGCCCCCAACCGCATGGTGCCAAAGCGTAATGAAGGCAAGACCTTGTGGCAGCGTAAAGAAAAGGCTTCACCCAATGAACCAGACTCATATATAAAGGTTGGCAACAAGAGCGACTATGTATATGCCCAGAACATGATATTCCCTCGTATTTGGGATGAAAATCATGCGGCAACCTACAAGTCGTGGCTTGGCACTATCCATTATAATGAGGTGGACTATGATCCAGGCAACGGTCAAATACAAAAGGTGCAGATTCCATCGCAGATAGACAATATCAGTTTCTTCTTGTCGTATCAGCTGGGCTTTATGTATTGGCGTTACTTTATGTGGAACTTCAGTGGTCGCCAGAATGATGTCCAAGGGGCCGGCGAAGCGGAATGCGGCAACTGGATAACTGGCATTAGCTTTATTGATAATCTTCGTCTTGGAGATCAAAGCAAGTTGCCAGATGAGTTGAAGAACAACAAGGGGCACAATGTCTATTATGCACTGCCTCTGCTGTTGGGTCTGCTTGGTCTTTTCTGGCAGGCTTTCCGTGGAAAGAAAGGCAGTCAACAGTTTTGGGTTGTATTCTTCCTCTTCTTCATGACCGGCATTGCCATTGTGCTTTACCTTAACCAAACTCCGTCACAGCCTCGTGAACGTGACTACGCCTATGCGGGTTCGTTCTATGCTTTTGCAATATGGATAGGCATGGGAGTTGCCGCTATCATCGAATGGCTGCGTCGTGTCAAATTGGATGGACCTGTTGTGGCTGCTATAGTGAGTGCCGTATGTGTTTTGGTGCCAGTTCAGATGGCGTCACAGAATTGGGATGACCATGATCGCAGTGGCCGCTATGCTTGTCGTGACTTCGGGCAGAATTATCTAAATTCATTGCAGGCAGAAGGTAATCCTATAATTTTTACGAACGGTGACAACGACACCTTCCCCCTTTGGTATAATCAAGATACTGAGGGCGTGCGCCAAGATGCCAGGGTTTGCAACCTGTCTTATCTGCAGACCGATTGGTATATAGACCAGATGTGTCGTCCCGCCTATACCTCGCCTCGAGTGCCTATTTCGTGGAGTAGAGCAGAGTATACCACTGGCAAGAATGAGTTTGTACGCATTCAGGATATGAAAGCAGACATCAAACAGTTTTATGCTCAAAATCCTGCAGAGGCAAAACGTATGTATGGTGACAATCCGTTTGAACTGAAGAACATCTTGAAATACTGGGTGCGAAATCCTGAACTGAACATAATACCGACCGACAGCATTGTTGTCAAGATAGACAAGGATGCCGTGCGTCGTTCCAAGATGCTAATTGCTGACAGCGCGGGCCAGATTCCAGACTACCTCACAATTTCTTTGACAGGTCGCAATGCTCTTTACAAGCCATCGCTTATGATGCTTGAGATGCTTGCCAATTGCAATTGGGAGCGCCCGTTATACATTGCTGTTACTGCTCCTCGTGACGCCTATCTTGGCATGGATGCCAATCTTGTGCAGGAGGGCTTGGCATATCGCTTTACTCCATTCAACGCTTATGGCAACAAGATGAGTATTGACGTAGACAAGATGTATGATAACATGATGAACAAGTTCAAGTATGGCAATGTTTCAGACCCGAAGGTTTATATCGATGAAACCGTAGGACACATGTGTCTGACCCATCGACGGATGCTGGCTATTCTGGCCTCAAGACTTGTTGAAAAGGGAGATTTGAAGCGCGCTGCCAAAGTGTTGGCAAAGGCTGACAAAGAAATTCCTCAGACATGTGTGTCGTATGGCGATGACCTTGGCGGCACTGCCGACTTGGCTCAGTCGTGGTTGGCTTGTGGCAAGAAACAGAAAGCCGATGAGTTGTTGACCATCTTGGCTCATACAGCTGAGCAATATCTTGATTGGTATGTTAACGCCTCACCCAAGCCGTTGTCCCTAAGTGCTTATGGATGTTCCAAGTACATACGCAACCTTATCCAAGCTGTACAGGGTTTTGAAAGTACGGGCAACAAGAAGCTCTTTGATAAATATAATCATGTTCTTGAAAGCTATTACGCAAAGATTACTGGTCAGGGTGTGAATATTGACCTGAACAACTTCTAAGGCTTTCAAAACGCAATAACTGTAAGCTATGATTTTAGAACAGCCCTCTCTGTGGTTGCGCCTGCTTTACCCCAAGGCTTTATGGCGCATAAAGCCTACAGAAAGGGTTGTTTATCTTACATTTGATGACGGGCCAATCCCCGAGGTCACTCCGCGGGTGCTTGAAATACTCAGAAACTACGGTGTAAAGGCAACTTTTTTCATGGTCGGCGACAATGTTCGCAAATATCCAGAAGTGTTTGAAATGGTCAAGTCTGACGGTCATCGATTGGGTAATCACACTTTCAATCATTTGGGCGGAATCAAACACAGCACCAAGGACTATGTGCTTAATATACATAAGGCCAATGCTTATATCCATTCAGACCTGTTTCGACCGCCTCACGGTTGGCTGCGCCACCGACAGTATTATTTTCTTAAGCGGCATTATAAGCTTGTCATGTGGGATCTTGTAACCCGCGACTACTCAAAACGTCTCAATGCCGATGACGTTTTTGAGAATGTCAGGCGTTATGCCCGCCCAGGCAGCATCATAACCTTTCACGATTCGTTGCGCAGCGTTCCAAAATTATGGTCAGCTCTGCCACGTAGCATAGAGTGGCTTTTGGCTGAGGGCTATGAGTTTAGAGTTATTCCTTAAGATAGTTGTGGCAGTGTGCTTTGTAATCACATGTAAGTAACCGATGGTCGAATTAAGATATAAAGTGATTAACCCCCTTTTTCTGTTGTGTTTGAACCAGCGGAGGCATACTTATGAGGTCGTAGGGTATTCGTGGGAGAAAAAGCGTGACTATGTGCAAAAAAAATCTTATATTTGCCGTATAACTTAAAGAATTAATAATAATGGCAGTAAAAATAGACAATTTAGATCTGAAGATACTGAGTATCATCTCTAAGGACGCAAGAGTGCCGTTGTCTGATGTTGCAGAAATATGCAAAGTGTCGCGCGCCGTGGTGCATCAGAGAGTAGGGAAACTTATTGAAAAGAAAGCAATCTTAGGGTCTGGCTATAAAGTAGACCCCAAGTTGATTGGTTATTCCACTTGCACCTATGTTGGCATAAACCTTGAGCGCGGCAGTATGTATAACGATGTTGTCAAGTGTCTGGAGGAAATTCCAGAGATAGTGGAATGTCACTACACCACAGGCAACTATACAATGCTGATAAAGCTCTACGCCTATGACAATTCACACCTGATGGCTTTGTTAAACAACCATATTCAGCAAATTCCTGGCGTAATCTCCACCGAAACCCTTATTTCATTGGAGCAGAGTATTGGCCGCACACTTCCGATAGTATTGAACAAGGATTAGTTTCACCCGATGGAGCTTCAGTGGTTAGGATTGGCTGTAGGGTTGAGTGTGTTCATCATTATTGGATTGTTTCACCCTGTGGTTATTTGGACAGAATATTATACAGGAACGCGCTATTGGTGGCTGTTTCTGTTAGTTGGTCTATTGGCATTGGTAGGTAGTGTGTTACTATCAAACATATTGCTTTCGTGCATTGTCGGAGCTTTTGCGTTCTGTTGTTTTTGGACAATAAAAGAACTGTTCGAACAGAAAGAACGCGTTAGGAAGGGGTGGTTCCCTAAAAGACCGGAAAAGAAAAAACAATGAATTGGCAGGACAGATACAGGGATTTGGCTTCCCGTGGGTATCACGCAGGTAGAAAGTCTGTTGTCGGTATTACGGCAAACTTCGGAGAATATGGTAGCCAGTTGGCTGAGGGATATTACGAAAGTGTAAGGATGGCAGGCGGGGTGCCTGTCGTTTTGCCTGCATCATTGGAAATTGATGAGCTTGACGACTTCTTGCTGACGGTTGATGCTCTTATTTTCTCTGGCGGTGGCGATATCAATCCGTTGATGCTTGGAGAAGAGCCTGTGAAGGAGTTGCGTAGTATCTGCGCCAAGCGTGACCTTCAGGAGTTGGTGCTTATGAAGAGAGCGTTTGACAAGCAGATACCTGTACTGGCTATTTGTCGCGGAATGCAGGTGATGGCAGTGGCATCGGGTGGCAAAGTAGTGCAGGATATCTATACTTCAGAACTTTATCGCAAGCCACTTATAAAACACTCGCAGGAACTCGACCGTCAGTTTGCTTCTCACTCTGTTGAGCTTGACAGAGACTCTGTGCTGTGCAGTTTGTTTGGCACTACGACTTTGGAAGTCAATTCGTTCCACCATCAAGCTGTGGCCGACCCTGGACAGGGAATGAGAGCGGTGGCGTATAGTCCCGATGGTGTTGTGGAGGCCATTGAAAGTACACAATACAAGTCGGTAATCGGTGTGCAGTGGCATCCAGAGTGCTTTTTTGTGTGCAAGGATAACCCGATGAGTCCTATTTTTAATTGGCTTATAGGTGAGGCCAGCGAGTATAAGGAGGCACGTCGTCTACATCAAAGAATTCTTACGCTTGACTCACATTGCGATACCCCAATGTTTTTTGGTGAGGATATAGACTTCTCCAAAAAGGATGACCG
This sequence comes from uncultured Prevotellaceae bacterium, assembly GCA_900557555.1. Classification (GTDB taxonomy): domain Bacteria; phylum Bacteroidota; class Bacteroidia; order Bacteroidales; family Bacteroidaceae; genus UBA6382. Next base: position 18,615 of record USTH01000012.1, read on the forward strand.
AATATTGGTGGATGCCACTAAAATGCGTGACGGAGGTCTTGATGCCTCAGTAATGGTAGCTTATTTGCCACAGGAGGAACGTGATGACGCTTCTCTGCTGAAGGCGAAACTACGGGTTTGTGATTTACTTGACGGTATTGATCGCCGTATAGCCTCGGTTGAGGGAGTTGGCTTGGCACGAACTCCTGCGGAGGTCTACGCCTTGAAGGCTCAAGGCAAGCTGGCGATTATGAAAGGCATTGAAAACGGTTATGCCATAGGACGTGACATAAGCAATTTGGCAGAATTCAAAAAGCGTGGCGTGGTGTATATAACTCTCTGTCATAATGGTGACAATGATATCTGTGACTCTGCTGCTAAGAGCCGTTGCGAGCATGGCGGTCTAAGTGAGTTTGGTCGGGATGTTGTGAGGGAAATGAACCGTTTGGGCATTATGGTAGACTTGTCGCATGCCAGCGTCGCCAGTTTTTATGATGCCATTGCTTCCAGTCGCCTTCCAATAGTGTGCAGTCACGCTTCGTGCAGGGCGTTGTGTGACCATCCGCGTAATCTTGATGACGAACAAATGAAGGCTCTTTGTCATAATGACGGTGTGATGCAGATTACCCTTTACCACGGTTTTCTGCGTACTGTGGGCGAAGCCTCCATATTGGATGCGCTTAACCATCTCAACCATGCTGTAGATGTGATGGGTATTGATTGTGTTGGCATCGGAACGGATTTTGATGGCGATGGTGGAGTAACGGGACTTGCCAATGCTTCAGAGGTAATAAACTTTACCCGCAGGCTCCTCAAGGCAAGATACTCCGAGAATGATATAGCTAAACTGTGGGGAGGCAATTTCCTTAGGGTAATGACAAAGGTTCAAAGTGTAGAAGAATAGCAATTCATGGTTGAAATACAGAATTCGTAGGAAGATGAACAAGATATCGATTTGTTTAGCGGCGGTGGCACTTGTGACAATTGTAATGGCGTGTAAATCCGGCAGAGTGGCAGGTAATGATGCAGAGGCAGATTCTGTAAGTGTTCCCTCGTTTTCTGCCGACAGTGCAATGGCCCATGTGCTAAGACAATGTGAATTTGGCGCCCGAGTATTGGGTACACAAGCCCATGATGATTGTGCGCAGTATATAGTCGAAGCTTTTAAAGCACAAGGTTGTGAGGTGACTCGTCAGGATGCGGAGTTTACGCTTTATAACGGACAGAAATATAAGGGCTGTAACATTATTGCTTCTACAAATCCCGAAGCAAAGATAAGAATCATGCTGTGCGCCCATTGGGACAGTCGTCCATGGGCGGATGCCGACCCTGATGAGAGAAATCACAAGAAGCCTGTAATGGCTGCTAATGACGGTGCAAGCGGTGTGGCAGTGCTCATTGAACTTGCTCGCCAGTTGAAACTTCAGAAGGCAGAAGTCGGCATAGACTTCGTTTGCTTTGATGCAGAGGATGTTGGAGTGCCCGACTGGGAAAACACATACACAGGCACGGAAGAGGAAGAAGAAGCCACTTGGTGTCTGGGTTCACAGTATTGGGCACACAATCCACATAGGGTGGATTTTGAGTTTGCCATACTTCTGGATATGGTAGGTGGTAAGGGTGCGGCCTTTTACAGGGAGCAATTCTCCATGTACTATGCACCGACGGTAGTGGCGCGTGTGTGGGAGGCTGCACGCGATGCAGGCTATAGTTCGTCGTTTGTCAATGAAGACGGTGGTGGCATAACCGATGACCATCTACCGTTGAACCGTATTGCGCAGATACCGACCATTGATATCATTTCATATTATCCTAATCAGCGTCCTGGCTTCTGTCCAACGTGGCACACGGTTAACGACACGCCAGAGAATATTGACCCCTTCTCAATGAAGGTCGTGGGGCAAACCTTATTGCAGCTGATTTACACAATGTAGTGTGTGCCACATCTGCAGTATGAAGAATTTTAGCTCAAGAGACTAAATAATTAGTTATTTACTTATGACAATAAATGAAATTCAAGACGAGATAGTAGAGGAGTTCAGCGAACTTGACGATTGGATGGACCGTTATCAGCTGTTAATAGATATGGGCAACGAACAACAGCCGCTGCCAGAGAAAGAAAAAACCGAGAGTAACCTGATAGATGGCTGCCAAAGCCGAGTTTGGCTTGTATGTGACGAAAAGGACGGTTTGCTCTATTTTAGAGCAGAAAGCGACGCATTGATAGTAAAGGGTATAATATCATTGCTGATCAAAGTCCTGTCAGGACATAGCGCTTCAGAAATATTGGGCTCAGACCTTTATTTTATCCATGACATAGGTTTGACTGAGCATCTGTCGCCCACCCGGTCTAACGGACTGCTGTCAATGTTGAAGCAGATGCGTATGTATGCCTTGGCGTATCAGGCCAAGAAGTGACTGCTGGTATGCAGAGGTCTCTTTGTTAATAGTCGCAATTCTCTATAAAACGTATTGTCATCTTTATGGGAAAAGTAATCGGTATAGGCGAAACGGTCACGGACATTATTGTCCGCAATGGCATTCCGCAGAAAATGGTATGTGGCGGTTCTTGTTTAAATACAATGGTCACGTTGGGACGTTGTGGTAAAAAACCGCTGTTTGTCAGTGAAGTGGGCGATGACCGTTTGGGTAGACAAACCCTCCGTTTTTTGGCTGACAACAACGTAGACTCGTCTTTCGTTGCAAAAGAGGCTGGTAGGCAATCAAAGTTGTCACTTGCCTTTTTGAATGACAGCAGTGATGCCGAATATGAGTTTTTCAGTGATAAGCGAGGAGATGTATTCCCTAGCAGGTTACCATCGGTAGAATTTGGCGACATTGTGATTTTTGGCTCCTTTTACGCTCTCAATCCTTTACTCCATGGCGGTCTGAGTGCATTTCTTGCCAATGCGGGAGAGAATGGCGCATTGAGCTATTATGACGTTAATTTCCGTCCTACATATCTGTCACAGAGAGATAGTTTGTATGGCGCATTGCTTGACAACTTCGCTCAGGCTGGCATTGTGCGCGGGTCAGATGAGGATTTTTGCAATATTTTCGGTACAGCAGACACTGCAATGGTTTATGATAGCATAAAGTCAAAGTCTGGGTGTGGAGTGCTTATTATCACTCGTGGAAAGAGTGGCGTAGACGTTTTGACCCCATCCCTACGCCTACACTATGATGTTGTGCCGACCAACGTCGTCAGTACCATCGGGGCAGGAGATACCTTCAATGCGGGGGTGATCTACTCGCTCGCGGAAGATTCCGTGACGCAGGCGGAACTTGAGACCATGCCAAAACTCTGGTGGGATAAGACAATACACATAGCCACATCTCTTTCCGCTGAAGTCTGTGGCTTGACTGATAATTATATTAGCAGACAAACAGGCGAACGTCTGCAAAACGGTTTTATTTAAAGTAATATAATAATAAGAATAATAGAAGATGACATTTGAAGAACTTGGAGTGTGCAAGCCAATACTTGATGCTATAGAAGAAATGGGTTTTGTAGCGCCCATGCCAATACAGGAGGCTGTTGTTCCGTTTCTGTTGAACGAGAACCGCGATATAATAGCCCTTGCGCAGACGGGTACAGGAAAGACGGCTGCTTATGGCATTCCCCTGTTGCAGACCATTGATGTGAATAGAGTAGAGCCACAGGCCGTGATACTTTGCCCTACCAGAGAGTTGTGCCTGCAGATTTCCGAAGACCTTAAGGGTTTCTCCAAATATATAGACAAACTGTTTATATTGCCAGTCTATGGAGGGTCAAGCATAGAAAGCCAAATAAAATCGTTGAAAAGGGGCGTACATGTGATTGTTGCTACCCCAGGCAGACTTATAGACCTAATGGAGCGCAAAGTGGCAGACTTGAAGTCCGTGACTCATATAATTCTTGATGAGGCAGACGAGATGCTCAATATGGGCTTTAGTGAAAGCATTGACGCCATACTTGAGGGTGTGCCGGCTGGTCTTCAGACAGAGTTGTTCTCTGCTACAATGAGCAAGGAGATATCTAAGATTGCCACCAATTATCTTAACGACCCGAAAGAAATCGTAGTAGGCTCGCGTAACGAAGGAGCAGAGCACGTAAACCATGAGTACTATCTGGTACAGGCTAAAGATAAGTATCTTGCATTGAAGAGGGTGGTGGACTTCTATCCGTATGTTTATGCAATAATTTTTTGCCGTACTCGGGTAGAGACACAAGAAGTTGCCGATGCCCTAATAAAAGATGGATATAATGCAGAAGCGTTGCATGGTGACCTCTCGCAGGCTCAGCGCGACCTCACAATGCAGAAATTCAGACAACACAACCTGCAGTTACTTGTCGCAACTGACGTGGCTGCTCGCGGACTGGATGTAAATGATCTTACCCATGTTATCAACTACGGCTTGCCGGATGACGTTGAAAACTATACCCATCGCAGCGGACGCACTGGTCGGGCGGGCAAAAAGGGAACTTCTATCTCTATTATACATGTAAAGGAAAAAGGCAAAATACAACGCATAGAAAAAACCATCGGCAAGCAGTTTAAGGCCAAAACGCTGCCCTCGTCCAAGGAAATATGCACAAAACAGCTATATAAGGTCATTGACCAACTGGAACGTGTGGAGGTCGCAGAAGAGGACATCGCTCCGTTTTTGCCAGAGGTAATGCGTAAATTAGATTGGCTTGACAAGGAAGATGTGATAAAGCGGCTCGTTACAATGGAGTTTGGCCGCTTTTTGAATTACTATGCCAAGGCTCCGGAAATCAAACAACCAGAAGACAAGCCAAGCGGTAAAAGACAGCGCCACGACAAATCCTCGGGACGTGGAGAAGCCGAACCTGGTTTTGTTCGTTTCTTTATAGCTTTGGGGAAACGCGACAACTTCTATGCTCGTGACATAATAGGAGTTATTAACCGCTACACAAACAAGCCTGTTGATATCGGACGCATTGACTTGATGACAAATTTCTCGTTTTTTGAAGTGCCAGAAGAACAGGCAGGCATTATTGAACGCACTATGCGCCATGTCAACATCAAGGGGCGTGGAGTGGCTGTAGACCGAGCAGAGGCTGCAGACGTCAGATCCAGAAGTCGTTCCGAAGGAAAAGTGGACTCTTTTAGTTCCAAAAACAAGAAATATAAGAAGAATGACTGGAAGCAGTTTTTCCAAAATTCAGAAGATGACAAAAAGAATAAACGCAAAAAGAAATGATGCAATGAAGAGGCTTGTCTTTGTACTTGTGTTGGTTGCTACAGGTCTGACGGCTAATTCTCAGCAGAACATTCTGCTTAGAGTAGGAGCAGGCCTGACCTCCCATTACGATACGCATACTAAGAATATGGGAACATTCTGTGTGGGCATTGGTTATGAATATGAATTAAGTCAGAAATGTTCGGTGTCATCGGGACTTCTCTATTTCGCAAAAGGGTGGAAAGAGCCCGATGAAGTGGTGCCTGCACGAGATGACGATGGAAATTTCGTATTTGATACGGAAACAGGAAAACAGGTTTTTGGCAAGAAAGGAGTTAAGAGCTATGCCAACTACCTGCAGATGCCTATAATGTTCAATTACTATATTCGTCTGTCGTCTCCTCATTATGTGTCGTTGTCGGCAGGTCCGTATATTGCCGTTGGTGTGAGTGGAAAAACCGAAGTATATGGTGACACCGAAAAACAAGGTGCACAGCGAATGTACTATGAACACAACACCTTTGGCGATGAGGTCGGTGCCCATCGTTTCGACACAGGATTGTCCTTTGCAGTCGGATATGAATATGACCGCCATATTAACTTAGGAGTCAACGCAGATTTCGGTCTTGCGAAAGTTAGTCGCGAGGGTGGAAAGAATCGTAGCTTCTATTTGTCGTTCATGTATAGGTTGTAAGCAATGAAAACATATCACGAGTATACTTTTCCTAACGGGTTGAGAGTGATACATGAGCCTTCGCCAACCAATGTCGTCTATTGTGGCTACATTGTTTTTGCAGGCACAAGCAATGAAGAACAGAGGGATTCGGGCTTGGCGCATTTCTGTGAGCACATGACATTCAAGGGAACAACCCATCGCAAGTCATGGCACGTGCGCAATTGTCTGGAACGTGTTGGAGGCGATCTCAATGCATATACAGACAAAGAGATGACAGCCTATTTTGCTACCGTACAGAAAGAGGACTTTCCGCGTGCAGTAGACTTACTTAGCGACATAGTGTTTCATAGCACTTATCCGCAGCGGGAGATAGAAAAGGAGGTTGAGGTGATAATCGATGAGATTGACAGCTATAACGATTCCCCTGCCGAATTGATATATGACGAGTTTGAGGAGATGCTGTTCAGAGGACATGGCTTGGGACGAAATATCCTGGGCAATGCTGACCGCCTTAGAGAGTATACAACACAGGATGCATTGCGTTTTACCAGCCACTATTATGTGCCCAATAATGTTACCATGTTCATTTTGGGGCAGGTGGATTTTGACCATGCTATCAGATTGATAGAAAAACATACCGGTGATCTCGTTGCCGATGAAGGTCTTGCCAAGCCACAACTGCAGTTGCCAGAGTATGTCAGAGAAGAGAGGGTCTGTGAACGTGACACTCATCAGGCTCACGTGCTGATAGGCAACCGTGGCTGCAGCCGTACTGATCCTGACCAGAAGACCTTGTTCTTTTTGAGCAACATACTCGGCGGTCCGGGAATGAACTCTTTGCTTAATGTCAGTCTAAGGGAAAAGCATGGCCTGGTGTATTCAGTTGGCAGCCACATGTATTGTTATCAAGATTCGGGCATCTGGAGCGTTTATTTTGGGTGTGACGATTCCAAGATAGAAAAGTGCAGGCATCTTGTTTTGAATGAGCTGTCAGAGTTATGTGAAAAACCACTAAGTCCGCACCGTCTTTCGATGGCAAAAAAACAGTTTCTTGGGCAGATATTAATATCGGGCGACAACTTTGAAAGCTACGCCCTTACCATGGGCCGGCACTATGCGCGCACAGGCAAACACCGTGATGTGGAGAGACTCTGCGAGCGCATCCGTGCCATTACGGCTGCCGATATACAACGTGTGGCTCAAAGAATTTTTAATCCTGACAAGCTGACTACGCTCATTTATAAATAAAGTAATTGTTATGGGTAACTTGGTCCAACTATATTCCGCAGCCCTTAATGGTCTTAAGGCGATACCTGTAGAAGTGGAGACAAATGCTTCTAAGGGCATAAAGACAACTCTCGTAGGATTGCCCGACAATGCGGTAAAAGAAAGTATCGACCGAATATCGGCAGCGTTACAAAATACCGTTGGAATGCCTACAGGGCGCAAATACACCATAAACATGGCGCCTGCAGACATTAGGAAAGAGGGTACCGCCTATGATCTTCCTCTTGCCATTTCCATTCTGGCGGCCAGTGGAGAGTTGCAGTGTGCAGAACTCAGACAGTTTATGATGGTGGGCGAGCTGGGGCTGGACGGCTCCTTGCGTCCCGTCCACGGCGCATTACCCATAGCGATAAAGGCGCGCGAAATGGGACTGAAAGGGCTGATTGTACCCAAAGACAATGTTCGGGAGGCTGCTGTGGTAAATAACCTCAACGTATATGGAGCGGCCAACATCACGGAAGTATTCGATTTCCTCATAGGCAAAGGCGTTTTGGAGCCTACAGTTATTGATACCCGCAAAGTGTTTTTTGATCAGCAGTTCGCCTATGAAAACGATTTCGCCGATGTCAAGGGGCAAGAGAATGTCAAACGGGCAATAGAGGTGGCAGCCGCAGGTGGTCATAACATTATTCTGATAGGAAGTCCGGGGTGCGGAAAATCGATGATGGCCAAACGCATACCTTCCATACTGCCTCCTCTCACTTTGGGAGAAAGCCTCGAAACTACGCAGATACATTCTGTTGCTGGTCGTTTGGATAAAGACTCTACACTTATTGCACAACGGCCGTTTCGCAGTCCACATCACACAATTTCTGATGTTGCGCTGATTGGTGGAGGAACAAATTTCAGTCCAGGTGAAATAAGTCTGGCTCACAACGGTGTGCTGTTTCTTGATGAACTTCCTGAGTTCTCGAGAAGTGTGCTCGAAACCATGCGCCAGCCGCTTGAAGACCGTTGTATTTCTATCTCCAGAGCTAAGTATAATGTTGAGTTGCCATGTTCGTTTATGCTTGTGGCAAGCATGAATCCATGCCCATGCGGCTATTATAATCACCCCACACATTCTTGCTCATGTTCTCCAGGGCAAATTCAAAAATATATAAGTAGAATAAGTGGACCGTTGCTTGACCGCATAGACATACAAGTGGAAGTCACTCCAGTGCCTTTTGAAGCACTGAACTCTTCCCCTAAAGGCGAAACGAGTGCAGCAATACGTGAACGTGTGATTGATGCACGTGCGATGCAGGCAGAGCGTTTTAAGGAATATCCCAAAACACATTGCAATGCCCAAATGACACCACATATGCTCAACGAGTATGCTCGATTGGATGCCCGCGCTTCAAAGCGGCTTCATGACGCAATGGTAAAATACGATTTGTCTGCAAGAGCCTACGACCGCATTCTCAAAGTGGCGCGTACCATTGCCGACCTTGCTGGCAGTACAGACGTGCAACTTCCGCATGTAAACGAGGCCATAGGTTATCGTAATCTTGACCGTGGTACATGGGGCGAGCGGGGAATATAGGCTTGGCTCTCCATTTTTGTTCGAAACACCGGTGATTATGGAACCCAACTTGTTGCAAATAGTGATGTCAGAGATGTTCGAGCGAGAGAAATACTTGTGTCTGGGTCTGCTCTGGATGACAAAAGGATATATGATAAGAACACGAAGTTATCATGCCTAATGCCGACATTTTGTGTTATTTGCTTGCACGGGTCAAGTATTTTGACGAATTTTGTATAAAGGTTGTATTTGTGTTACGGTATGTCCACCGAGTTGCGAGAAACTGAGCAAATGAGAAACATTAAAATAACGTTAACATATATTATCTGTGTGGTGACAGGGTTGTGTGACATCTATGCAGGGAGACCGTCTGCTGATACCATAAACATTGAGAATGAGGCAGTGCGCTACGTCATGACGTTGTCTAACTCGCAGTTCGCTGCAAAGCCAGGACGCATTCCACAACAGTTCTACGATGAGCGCCGCACTTATCGTCCAGACCAACCAGAGGGGAAACTCATTACTTTTTTTGATGCTACGGAACGTGAAGCCCAGATTTGGCTCTCCACAGACCGAAAGCCCGACAAGGCAGATTCTATCGGTCTTGTCAGATTAAGGAACGGCAAAGGAACAGTTCTTTTTGAAAATCTTTTACCAAACAAAACGTATTATTATAAAATTGTATCTTCGAGGAGCAGAACCTTGAACGAGGGGGCCTTTGTAACAGAGGGCCAGGTGCGAATGATTGCAATTGAGGGCGGATTTAATATTCGTGACCTTGGTGGTTGGAAAGGATTGGGAGGCCGAACTGTTAGATACGGCATGCTCTATCGGGGTGGCAGTCTTGGCGGCACCGACAAGGAAGGAAAACGTAGCGACATCACGCCTGCTGGGAAGGCAGAACTACATAGGCTCGGAATTCGGGCGCTGCTTGACCTACGTGCAAAGACTGATGCAGGACTGTATAGGGGCGAATGGAGTCTGCACTCTTACAGTGCAGGTGTGGCACCGTTGTCTGACATGGACTTCAATAATACGATGACAGACTTTGGTGCTTATAATCGAGACATGTCAGTAATCTCTGACGTTGCATGGATTATTTATGAATTGAAAAACGGAAGGCCAGTTTATTTCAACTGTCGTCAAGGAGCAGATCGCACCGGAATCATTGCTTTTCTGCTTGAGGGGCTACTCGGGTGTTATGAGTACGGCAATTCTGCTGGCGGCAACCAGATGGCGTTGGATTATGAACTTACAGGCTTCTCGCAGGCCAATCTGGTTGACAACGTAAAAGTCGGCACAAGTTGTCGGCCTGCCTCGGAGGCTTACACCGACAATAGAAAATTGTTTCGTCAACTGTTGGATCTGAAAGCAGCCGAGCCCGACATTGAACTGACTTCTCTGCAACAGAGGTGCTACTATTATCTTAACAGATATGTAAATAATGATTGGAAAGACGAGGCTCTGCACATTGACCGTGCTGATTTGGATTGGTTCATAGCCCACATGCTTGGCATGACCCAAGACTCCTGCCGGCAGTTTCGGCCATCTTGGGCGAGACAGGGTGCAGACCTTAAATACGTGGCCGAGAAATGCGCTAATGTGGTGCATTATGCTCCAAGTAGCAGCCACGTTGTAGTCAATTAAAGGAGATTGTGGTATGGCAGGATTAAAATCGCTTGTTAAAGACACTGCGGTGTATGGGCTTAGCAGCATAGTGGGCAGATTTTTGAACTACCTTCTTGTGCCTTTGTATACTGCAAAAATTTCGGCATCATCGGGAGGCTACGGTGTAGTGACCAACCTATATGCCTATACAGCGCTGATACTCGTGATACTTACTTTCGGCATGGAGACCACCTTATTTCGTTTTGCCAATAAAGAGGGTGAAAATCCTGATACGGTGTTTTCTACCGCCATGGCAGTCGTAACAGGACTCAGTGTAGTGTTTCTTGGTGCTGTTTTCGGTTTCATCGGTCCTATAGGTGAAGTTTTGGGTTATGCAGACCGCCATAGCTATGTACTTATGATGGCAACTGTCGTTGCTCTTGATGCCATACAGGCTCTGCCGTTTTGCTATCTTCGTTTCAGGAAACGTCCGATTAGGTTCGCTTCCCTCAAGTTGCTTTTTATTGTTTTAAATATAGGTATTAATGTGTGGTATTTTATGGTGTTGGGCAAGAACGATGTGTTCTATGTGTTTGCTATAAATCTTGTGTGTACGGCATTAGTAACCTTTTTCTTTATTCCAGATTTTATACATATAAAATGGTCGTTCGACGGCATTCTTCTAAAGAGGATGCTTCGTTATTCATGGCCGATTCTTGTATTGGGCATTGCCGGCATTCTAAACCAGACAGCCGACAAGATTATATATCCGTATGTTAAACCCGGCTTGCAGGGCGAAGTGGAACTTGGCATCTATGGTGCATGTGTCAAGATAGCCATGATAATGGCAATGATTACGCAGGCTTTCCGATATGCTTACGAGCCGTTTGTCTTTGGAAAGGCCAAGGAGGGAGACAGTCGCACAGTCTATGCTCAGGCTATGAAGTATTTTGTCATATTCACTCTGTTAGCCTTCCTGGTTGTGACGGCTTACCTTGACATCTTGAAGTTTGTCGTAGGCAAGGATTATTGGGAGGGGTTGAAGGCTGTGCCTGTCGTGATGGCAGCAGAAATACTTATGGGTGTATACTTCAACTTGTCGTTCTGGTACAAACTTGTTGACAAAACTATTTGGGGACTGTGGTTCTCTGGTGCGGGCTGCTTCGTTCTTATTGCAATCAACATCATCTTTATCCCACATTATGGCTACATGGCTTGTGCATGGGGTGGAGTGGCTGGTTATGCCACAGCCATGTTGCTGTCTTATTTTGTAGGCCAGCGCAAATATCCCATTCGCTATCCTCTTGCAAGCATCGGGGTGTATGTTGTTATAACGGCAGCCTTTACGGCAGTGATGCTTTTGCTACCTCAAGGCTGGCCGCTGGCTGTGCGTTTAGGCATCAATACTATCTTTGTGCTGCTGTTTGTCGCTCACGTTCTCTATCATGATTTGTCTGTTGGCTCACTGCCTTTAATTGGTAAGCATTTCACAAGGAAAGAACGGGGTGGGCAGGCATAAATCCAAATCGGTCATTAGGTCGTAAGTGACATTTTTTATTGCTTCTTATCTAATAATCAAAATACAATAAGTCCTAACGACCGAATTGGGATAAATGATTAGTCTCCAGATTTGCATCTGGAGACTAATCATATGGTCTTGTTCCGTTTGACGATGACCGCCTATAGTTGTTCCAAAAATTTTATGCGGCTTTCGGTGGAGGGATGCGTGCTGAACATGTTGTTAAACCAACTGCTTATGCCGTTGTCGGTAAGAGCTTGTGGGTGGATGATAAATAGCTGCTCAACATCTTCCCGCCCGTTTTTTATTGAGTATGGCCTGTTGCTTATTTTTCTTAATGCTGAGGCAAGGGCAAGGGGATTGCCACACATTTCTGCCCCACCGGCGTCGGCCATGTATTCACGCTTGCGACTTATGGCAAAGCGTGTGAGCAGTGTGAAGAAATACCCGATGGCTGCAAGCACTACAGCGAGCAGCATTATGACGATGGCGCCAACTCCGCTGTCTTTTCTGTTGTCGCGTCCGCGGCCACTGCCCCCAAACATAAAGGTGTACCACATGGTACGCAAAGTCATAGCCATGATTGTAGACATTATACCAACAAATACAATGCTGATAATCAGCAGACGTGTGTCACGGTTGCGGATATGTGTCAATTCATGGGCAATAACTCCTGCTAGTTCTTCATCGTTGAGCATGTCACAAAGGCCTGTGGTCACTGTCACGGTATAGGTCTTGTTGTCAATGCCAGAGGCGAAAGCGTTGAGCTCGGTAGAGTTGATGATATTAATCTTTGGCATAGGCATGCCACATGTCATGGTCAGGTTTTCTACAATATTGTATACGCGTGGGTTGTCTTTGCGCTCCAGTGGTTTGGCATTGGTTGCGTGCCTGATCATGGACGTGTTTAGAAAGTAGGCAACGACAAGCCAGATGCCTACTATTGCCACCGCCCATGGCACAGTATCGATAAAATACTGCGTTCCCACTTCATTGCGTATGGCATCGTCATAAAGGTCGCCTGCAAATTGCAGATAAGCCACCCCGTAGCAAAACAATGCGACCATGGCGATGACTATTACCGGAAACAACAGCAACAAAGCCATGGAGCGCATGTTGTTTCGCCGTTGTTGCGTATATAATCCTACATATTCCATTTGTGTACTTTCCCGTTGGAATGGTTAGAAACTGATCTCGGGGGCTTTGTCAAGAGAGGCTCGGTCTGTAGCGGGAATTTCAAACATAGGCTCTTTGTGAAATCCAAACATTCCTGCAAGAATGTTGGCGGGGAAAGTTTGTACTGCGTTGTTGAGTTCCTTTGTTGCAGAGTTGAAGAAACGACGAGAGGCGGCCAACTTGTTTTCAATGTCGCTTATCTCGGTTTGCAACTGCAAGAAGTTTTGGTTTGCTTTCAGGTCAGGGTAAGCCTCAAGACTGACTTTAAGATTTGCCAAGGCTGACGACAATTTGTTCTCTGCCTGTATCTTGTCGTTGATGTTGTTGGCGCTCATAGCGGCGGCACGTGCGTTGGTTACGTTCTCAAGTACAGTCTTCTCGTGAGAGGCATAGCCTTTTACTGTTGAAACAAGTTGTGGCACAAGGTCATGCCGTTGCTTGAGCTGCACGTCAATGTTTGCGAAGGCATTCTCGCGGTTGTTGCGCATACGCACCAGATTGTTGTATAGTCCTATTATCCCCAAAAGGATAACAACTGCGACTGCAATGATGATGATTGTTGTTGTCATAACTGTAGTTTATTAGAAATTTGTTTGTTGATATTATGGCAAAAATACATAGTTTTTTATTGAGGTGAAACAAAACCAATGATAAAAAACATGAAAATTGCTTATTATCCTTTAATATTTAATAGACGGTGTTGTTTCGTTTGGCATAAAGCTCTTTTAACCCGTCTATTATGCAGTTCAGCCCTTTGGTGAGTCGTTGGCGTGGGCAGGCCATGTTAATGCGCACAAACGACTCTCCCTCCTGGCCGTAGATTGAACCTGCATTTATCCATACTTTGAATTTTTTCAGCAGAAAGTCTTCTATTTCCTGTGATGTTATGCCTGCTGCCGAGCAGTCTACCCATGCAAGATAAGTCCCCTCCATTTTCGTTACCGGAAATTCGGGCAATTCGGTGGCGAAGCGTGTGAGCAGTTCGTCATAGTTGGCAGTGAGGTAGTTGCGCAAGTCTTCGAGCCACATTTTTCCTTGTTCGGAATAAGCCGCTTGCAGAGCTTCAATGCCAAACGGATTGACATCGCACACCTCATTTATGTTTATTGCTCTGTTAATGCGTTCACGCACCTTAGGTTCTTTGCAGATAATGTTGGCAATCTGGAGCCCGGCTATGTTGAAAGCCTTTGTTGGTGAGCAGCAGGTAATAGTGTTTGCCGACAGTTCTTCAGGCAGAGTGCCTATGGGCGTATAACGGTTGTTGTGAAGAGTCAGTTCACCGTGTATTTCGTCAGAGATAAGTTGCACTCCATGTTTTACACATAGACTTGCCACAGCGATAAGCTCTTTGCGTGTCCAGACTCTACCACCTGGGTTGTGCGGGTTGCATAGCAGCATAAGTCTGGCACGCTCGTGGGCAAGTTTCCTGTCAAGGTCATCCAAGTCCATTCTGTAGCTCTGTGTTGTTTTGTCGTAGGTAAGGGGGTTGCTCACTGTTTCACACCCATTGTTGCGTATGGAGGAGTAGAAGCAGTTGTAAACGGGTCCTTGTACTATGACCTGGTCTCCTGGCAGTGTCAGAGCCTTAATGACGGCCGAGATGGCAGACACCACCCCTGTGGTGTATATAATGTCTGTGGAGGCAATCTGCCAATGGTGCATGCGCTTGAACCAGTCGCACACCGCTTCATAATAGCTGTTTGGAACATGAGAATATCCGAAAACACCGTGATTTATACGTTCTTTTAGCGCTTCAACAATGCATGGGGCCGTTTCAAAGTCCATGTCTGCCACCCACATGGGGATAATGTCTTCATCTGCCAAAGAGTCCCATTTGTATGAGTTTGTGCCTCGTCTGTCTATAAGCTTGTCAAAGTCCGTTGTCATTGTTTCCGTGTTGTTATTATGCAGTCTGCCGGTTGCTTGATATTCTGGTCTATGATAATTTCACCGAAGCTGTCGGCCGTAATGTGCCCTGATGTGGGATTTTTGACGCTCTTTATGTGTCCGGTGATGTCTGCTTGCAGAGTGGAATATTCGAAGGCGCGGTCGCATTCCGAATCGAAAGTACAGTTTTCAAGCACAAGGTCGGTGGCGTAACATAGAGGTTGCTCGCCCGAGATGTGGCAGTTGATAAGGTGGAGCCCTCTTGAGTGCCAGCCTAAGAATTCTCCGTTAAGTTCAGAGTCGTAGACGGTGACGTTGTCTACTTCCCAAAACGAATCTTTCGTGTTGATGCGGGCGTTGTGTATCTCTACATTCTGGCAGTATTGGAATACGTACATGGAGTCGGATTCCAAATTGCGTATCTTGATATTTTTGCAGTGCATAAAGGGATATGTGCCGTTGTGTAGTACCACGTTGTCAAGCGTCAGCCCATCAATGCCCCAAAACGTTTCGTCGGCATCGTTGATAACGACGTTCTTGAGTGTTAGGTTTTTCATTTCGCGGAAGAATTTAGGACCGTTTATGACACAGTCCTCCATGTGCATGTCATCTGAATACCAGATGGCTGAGCGTGAACCTGGGGCAAAATAGCAGTTGCGTATGTCAGAGCCCTTGACGTGCCACAAAGGGTATTTGCCTTCAAAATAGCAGTTGCGGCACATAATGTTGCTACACTCCTTGATGCCCGATTCTCCGAATGTAATCCTAACATGGTCCAGTTCTGTGTTGTGGATTTCAAACAGGGGGCGCTCGCCGCCAAAGATTTTGTCTGTTATCTTATTCATAGTATTTTGGTTGTAGTGGTTCTGGATATTTCTTAATCAACTCCGGACTTTTATTGTTTTGGTCTCTTGCCAGCGGGTTCGCGACATCTTAATCAGAAACACGCTTCCTCTGAAGCATAACTCTATGCACATGGCCAGCCATGCCCCCCGCAATCCCATGACAGGCGTGAGGACAGTTGCCAGCACAATGCGTACGCCCCACATGCTTATCAGGTTTATAATGCAAGGTGAAAGGGTTTTGGCAATGCCTACAAACACACCGTAGCTTACTATAGCAGCGCCAAACAGGGGTTCGGCAAAAGCCTCAATACGCAGCACCTCGGTGCCCAAGTGTCGTATCTCGCTGACGGGTGTCATGATAGACAGGGCATAGGGCGCACCCACATACATTACTACACCAGTCATTGTCATCACGGTCATGCCGAGCGCCACCGAAACCCATGCAAACCGTTTTGTTAGTTCGTGCCGGCCCGCTCCGAGGCTTTGTCCTGCCAGAGTCGTTGCGGCATCGGCAATGCCGAACCCTGGCATATAGCATAGGCTTTCAACGATAATGCCAAACGAGTTGGCAGCAATGGCAATTGTTCCTAATGGTGCAATGATAATCGTGGTTGCGATGTATGCCGAAGTCATGGCCGCTTGCTGCAGCCCCATCGGCACACTAATGTGTATGGCGCGCTTTATTACATCGCACGTGGGACGAAACCTGCCCTTGTCTTGAAGCAGATTGAGTTCTCTTGAGCGGAAGCATAGGAGGTACATGGTTATTGAGGCAGCGGTAAGTTCCGCAAGCGCAGTACCTATGGCAGCACCAGGGACCGACAGACCTGCTCCGGGCATCAAGAAGTCTGTGCCTGACACTGTGATAGTGCGTGTGGGGAAGATGAGAAAAAAGTTAAAGATAACATTTAGTCCCATCATTACCACGCTCATCACGCTTGGCGTAATCATGTTGCCACTGCTTCGCAGCATGCCGTAGCCGAACATCGTAAATTGGAATGCGGGTAGTGCCAGAGCTATTGTAGCCAGATAGTAGGAGGCGGAACTGTTGATGGCATCGCTGCCGCCTAACCATGCCGGCAGCATGGGACTTAGTAGAAGGGCTGTCAAACCTATTGCAGCGCTGGCAACCAAAACCGACACTATGCCTTGGCGCAGAATGTTGCGGGCCTTGTCGCTACGGTTGGCGCCAAGCTGGTGGCTCACCTGCACATAAAATCCGGTTGCCACTGCAGAGCAAAGGCTGCCCATAAGCCATGTTGTTGTCTCAACCAACCCAATAGAGGCCGAGGCTTCTGCTCCGAGGCTGCCCACCATTGATGCGTCAATATACTGCATAATGGTTGTGGTGAGTTGTGCCAGTATGGCCGGGGTCGACAGGCTTAGCACAAGACGTACCTGTTGGGCAAAGGTCATTGGCTGCCCTTGGCGTATCATTCCAAGAAGATGGTCTTTTTCCCTAATTACATTCATAGATAGAGTCCTGCCGTAGCACAATCTTCTCTGATGGCACGGCCTGAGTGTTGTTGTCTGTTTCGGAGTGCAAAATTACTAAACAGTGCGGACATCAGCAAAAAAGTTCTGCCGTAATCCGAAATAATGGTTACGACTCCCCTAACGAGGTTAATTCCAAACAGGTCCTAAGGCTATTGCTATTAATTATGACTGGGTCGCGATGAGTCTGACGGTTATCGGGGGAGGGTTGTATTCTCTGCTCAAAATGCTTTTGTAAATGGCAACGTGTGGAAAATAGATGTTTATAGTATAGAAAAAATAATGCTAACGGTGTAATTTTACAGTTGCTTACACTCTGCGCTTCTTTGTCATGGGGACTTAGCTGTGGCATTGGGTGTTGGCACAGCCGTGAAACTTTAGTGGGTCGTACATAACAATCTTAGGTGCCGAAGAGGGGGATGGCGAGGCTAAGTTCCAGGAAGCTGGTGCGGCTTCTGCTTGGAAACTCATCGAGATTGATCCAGAGCAGGTTGAATATATCACCGTAACCGACTTCAAGCTCAACGCCATGGATGTTATGGCATTGCCTTACAACTACAGTTCTGTTAGTGACCTCAATGATGGCTGTGCCGTTTATGGCATCAAGAAGATGGCCTACAACCGTTGCAGGTGACGTAAACGGCGACGGCAGAATTGATGCTACCGACGTTGTTACTCTCTACA
>USTH01000013.1 GCA_900557555.1 uncultured Prevotellaceae bacterium
TTATGGTTTACAGCAGGCTACAAAAAAGAGGCTGCGCCTATTTTGACACAGCCTCCTGCTGCTGGACATCTACTTATTGCAGATAAGCCTCTACATTCTTCTCAATGCGTTCAGAAATGTTTGTGGTGTCTTCCTTTACGAAAGATTCTCCTGTGATATGCTCATATAGCTCTATGTAACGGTTGGAGATTCCCTCAACGATGGCAGGAGTCATTTCGGGCACCACCTGACCAGGTTTCCCTTGGAAGCCGTTGTCCATAAGCCATTCACGCACAAACTCCTTTGACAACTGTTTTTGCGGTTCGCCTTTTTCAAATTTCTCCTCATAGCCCTCGCTATAGAAGTAACGACTGGAGTCAGGAGTGTGGATTTCGTCCATCAAATAAATCTCCCCATTATGCTTGCCAAATTCGTATTTTGTGTCAACAAGAATAAGGCCTCTTTTAGCTGCAATCTCGGTGCCACGTTGGAAAAGGGCAAGGGTATACTTCTCAAGCACTTCATACTCTTCGGGGGTAGCAAGACCTCTCGCCAAAATTTCCTCCTTTGATATGTCTGCATCATGCTCGCCAATCTCTGCCTTTGTAGTAGGAGTGATTATAGGTGCAGGGAATTTCTGGTTTTCGCGCATTCCCTCTGGGAGTTTGACGCCACAAATCTCGCGCACCCCGCTTTTGTAAGCTCTCCACGCACTACCACACAAATATCCCCTTACGATCATCTCTATTGGGAAACCTTCGCACATCACCCCTACCGTAACATTGGGGTCAGGAGTGGCAAGTTTCCAATTAGGACAAATGTCTGTTGTAGCGTCAAGAAATTTAGCGGCAATCTGATTGAGCATCTGACCCTTATAGGGAATTCCTTCTGGCAAAATTACGTCAAACGCTGAAATACGGTCGGTAGCAACCATTGCCAAGCGATCGCCTAAATTATACACATCACGGACTTTGCCGTGATAAACACTCTTCTGACCTTTGAAATGATAGTCAGTCTTAGTCAATGCCTTTGTCATAGAGTAATATCTGTTGTTTTAAATTAAACGTTTCATTCTTATTGTCTGCAAGCATGCATGCCAAAAGTCTCTACATTACTTTTCGCAGGATGCCCCCTCGTTTTGCTCTGTAGCCTGTTTCTTTCGTTGCGATTCCTTTTCATAAGCTGCCACTATCTGCGACACCAACCGGTGACGAACAATGTCACTTTTGTCAAGGTTTACAAACGCTATGCCATCAACATTTCCAAGAATGCGCATGGCCTCTATCAGTCCCGATTTCTGAGAATACGGAAGGTCGATTTGTGTGCAATCGCCCGTAATTATCATCTTTGTGTTTTGGCCCATTCGGGTCATAAACATTTTTATTTGGCTTGACGTTGTGTTTTGTGCCTCGTCAAGAATCACTACGGCATCGTTGAGTGTACGGCCGCGCATAAATGCCAAAGGGGCTATCTGGATTATATTGGAATCCATATATTCCTGTAGCTTTGCGGGTGGAATCATCTCTTCAAGTGCATCATAAAGAGGCTGCAGATAAGGGTCGATCTTTTCCTTCATGTCGCCAGGGAGGAAACCCAACTTCTCACCAGCTTCAACAGCTGGGCGACTCAATATAATCTTGCGTATCTCCTTTTTTTTCAGAGCCCTCACCGCAATTGCAATGCTAACATAGGTCTTACCTGTACCGGCAGGACCAACGGCAAAGACCATATCGTTGTGCTCGCAGGCCTGAACGAGCCTAATCTGATTTTCCGTTCTTGCTTTGATAGGTTTCCCCATAGTGCTGTAGACTATCACGTGTTCTGCACTTTCTTCCTTGGTTTTAGTGCCGTTAAGCAACATCACAATGTCTTCTTCTTCCAATGCATTATACCTCACACAGTGGTCTATCATTTTGTTGAAGAGTCCTTCGAAAGCTCTAAGGTCTTCGTCAGCTCCCATCACCTTAACTACATTGTCGCGTGCCAGAATGCGCAACTTAGGATAAAGCGATTTCATCATTCGCATATTGGCATTGCAAGCACCATAAAAAACAACGGGGTCCACATCGTCTAACACAAGGACTTTCTCTATCATTATATCAGCTATTTTATGCAAAAGTATAAATAAAGTTGCACTTCACACAGTTTTTACAGACGAAAAGAATTATTTTTGCGCTTCGAAACAGAACTATTTTATGAAATTACATTTCAAGCCTAATAAAAAGCAGTCATTTGAACTGATTTTCCTTTTTTTGATTGTTGTCATTTTTATTGCCAAAGCATGCAGTGGTGCCTACCACAAATCGCCCCTCGCCACCTCTGACAATGCGCCAGACTCTGCCACGTTCCATTCCGCTCGGGCCTATACAGACTTGGCCGACACTCTGGCTTTGGCCGCAAGCCTGTGCGACTCCATACTGACTGCTCCATCACCTCACCCTATCCACGTGGCAGCGAATGGAAATCCTCATAAGATTTACAGTGTCAACGACTATTCGCTGGCGTTTCCCGATATTAATGTAGTGCAGCTTGCCGCTGCAAAATATCACGGCATTGAGCCACAAACCACGCGCAACAACCTTGAGAGGGTGGCCAAGACTTCTATGGTGAGCATCAACTACAGCCCGTATTACACCATTGCCAAATTAACAAACTCCCTGCCCTACCTTGTGCCTCGAGCCCAAAAACTGCTAAATCGCATTGGCCGCAACTTCATCGACTCGCTGTTAATCAAACACATTCCACCATCACTGGTCATTGTAACTTCTGTCACTCGCACCCTGGAAGATATTCAGAATCTTAAGCAGGGCAACGGCAATGCCATAGAAAGTAGCTGTCACTCATACGGCACCACCATAGACATTAGCTACAATAAATATGAAGCGTTCAAAGACCCACAGGGGCAACCCCTGCGACAGGCGCGCAGCGACACACTAAAATGGGTGCTGTCTGAAGTTCTAAACGACTTGCGGTTGGCAGGTGCATGCTACGTAAAGCATGAGCGCAAACAGGGTTGCTTTCACATTACAGTAAGATGATGCGCTACTGCATATTCTTTTCATACGACGGCACGGCCTACCATGGGTGGCAATTCCAACCCAATGCCGTCACAGTGCAACAGAGGCTGGAGGAAGCCCTTTCTACCATCATGCGACAGAAAATCGGCGTTACGGGAGCCGGGCGAACAGACACAGGGGTACACGCGCGCCAAATGGCTTGCCACTTTGACACCGAGCACCCCATAGACACAACCAATGTAGCGTTTCGCCTCAACAGCATTCTGCCTGCCGATATCGCCGTAAGCTCAATACACCGTGTGGCCCCTGACTGGCACGCCCGCTTCAGCGCAACGTCGCGCACATACCGCTACTACATAACCACCCAAAAGTCTCCATTCAACAGGAACTACGCCCTGCGCTTGCACTTCGGGCTTGATATAGAGCTTATGAACGAAGCTACGACCCTGCTGTTACACCACGAAGACTTCGGGTGTTTTTGCAAGTCACACTCCGACAACAAAACAAACATTTGTCACGTTACCTGCGCCCAATGGACAACCTTGCCTGACGGCACACTGTGTTTCACCATAACGGCCAACCGTTTTTTGCGCAACATGGTGCGCGCCATAGTAGGCACATTGATTGATGTGGGCAAGCACCGTCTTACGTTGGCCGACTTTGCCAACATACTCACCAGCGGATGCCGCACAAGAGCAGGAGAGTCCGTGCCTGCCCATGCGTTGTTTCTGGAAAGAGTGGAGTACGGCAACACCATCTTTGAGAAGGAGGACATAGAATAGATGTGGATAGCATTCGCCTTTTTGTCTGCAATATTGTTGGGATTCTATGATGTATCGAAAAAGATTTCCCTAAAAGACAATGCTATAATACCCGTATTGTTTCTCAACACATTGTTTTGTTCACTGCTTTTCGTTCCTTTTATTGCACTGTCAGGCAACGCAATTGGCTCTGACGCTTTTCTATACGTGCCTCAGACAAGCCTTCACGAGCAAGTGTTCATCATGCTCAAAGCCGTCATAGTGCTGTCTTCGTGGATATTGGGCTATAAAGCAATCAAGCATCTGCCACTCACCATCGTGGGACCCATCAACGCCACACGACCCGTAATGGTGCTGGTGGGGGCTTTGCTTTTATATGGCGAGCGTCTCAATCTGTGGCAATGGGCAGGTGTAGCTCTATCCATTGTCTCTTTTTTCATGCTCAGTCGCAGCGGGCGCAAAGAAGGCATCAAGTTTTCACACAACAAATGGATTGCATTTCTAATCGCTGCCGCCGTGTTGGGCGCCTGCAGTGGCCTGTACGACAGACTTATCCTGGCACCTGTCAGCGAAGGAGGATTGGGGCTGCATCGCATGACGGTACAAGCGTACTATAATTTCTACCAATGCATTCTGATGTTTGTTGCCATGCTTACTATGTGGTTGCCCAAACGCCGTTCTTCAACACCGCTGAAATGGCATTGGGCGATTCCAGTCATATCAATCTTCTTGTCAGCAGCAGACCTGGCATACTTCTATGCGCTAACCAAGCCCGATGCCATGATTGCTGTAGTATCAATGATACGTCGTGGGAGCGTTGTCGTTTCATTTTGCATAGGTTCGATATTTTTGCACGAAAAGAATCTCCGCTCCAAATTTACAGACGTAATTCTAATTTTGCTTAGCATGCTGATGCTATATCTCGGCAGCAAGTAGGCTCGCCCCCGTGCAAAGCGATACACATAGGATAACACTGAACTCAATAAAATTTGTGGCAATCCAAATCCTTCCAATGTCCTTCTGTAAAATCTGGGCATTCTACAGGTTGTCCTCCCCGCGAAGCAGACAGGCCAGACAGCTCTATGATGCTTGACCACTCGGCAACATCAAAAACATCCATGTCGAGAGGCAGTCCGTTGCGCAAGCAATACACAAGTCGGCAGTCCATAACATGGTTCATCAGATTGGGCGACCCCTTTCGTTTACCATCGTCAAACCACTCGCTGACACCTGATTCACGGAAACTCTCGCAATAAGACAAAGCAGCATCGCCATAGAGGGCATTACCAGTACTGCCGATTTGCACTGTCGGCAACGGATATTTCTGAGTAAAGCCCAGTGTGCCGCATGTGGTCTGAAGTCTGCTGTAAGGGCGCGGTGTTCCTATATCGTGCTGCAACAGAATAGTGCGACCAAGTTGAGTGGTTATTATCGTGTTGTTCACACGTCCCTTTAATCCACTGCCCTTGCTCGTCACCGAGACTAACGTTTTCATGCGGTCTCCACGATGGAGGTTCATCTGCAAAGCAATGGGGCCTATGCTGTGCGTTGGGTAGGCGTTGCCTGGCTGACGGAGAGTCTCTTGGGCCATCCAATACTTACGCTCACCCCCAAGGGCCGCAACATCTTGGTTTAGGTCGTGTATGTATGCTCCTTCGCAATGAGTCACCTCACCCAGCAACCCTTTGTTTACCATCTCGCGTGTGGCTGAAGCAAACGTGTCGTAACAGCAGTTTTCCAGCATAACACAGTGTCGCCCCGTTTCGAGCGACACGTCAATAAGCTCTCTGCATTCATCGGTTGTCATGGCGGCTGGCACCTCTATTGCCACATGTTTGCCGCTGCGCATTGCCATGACCGCCAACGGAACATGGCTGCGCCAATCGGTGCACACGTACACCAAATCCACGGCAGAGTCCTGCACAAGAAGCACGTGGGCCTGATTGCCAAAATAGGTGTGGGCTTCGGATCGCCCCGACATTATCAGTGTGCGATTTGCCGTGATAGTGCTACTCTCCTTGTGGTCTGCCAATGCCACAATCTCTGCACCTGGCACCAACTCGTATCTGCCAACCGCCTTCATGCCCCTGTTGCCCAAACCCACTATGCCAATATGAACAATGTCTAAAGGAGGCACGGTATATTCAAGTAGTCTATGTTTCACCATCGCTGCGTTTTCATTTTCTCCCCATTAATTCACAGGGCGACATTTCTCTTTCGCTCGCAAAAATAACAAAAAATATGCCATCTCCACAGAGATAGCATATTTTTTATATCAATTAAAGAGGTAAAAGGCTCACCTCCCTCGTCTGGCCGTTATAGCCCCAATGCATAGGCTTACTTCTTGCGAGTAACTGCGTAACGACTAAGGAATTTGTCTACACGACCAGCAGTGTCAACAAGTGTTGACTTGCCAGTATAGAAAGGATGAGACGTGTTAGAGATTTCGACTTTGACGAGAGGATAGGTTTCACCCTCAAATTCAATAGTTTCTTTGGTCTTGCATGTTGAGCGAGTAAGGAACATATCACCGTTACTCATGTCCTTAAATACCACTGGACGATAGTCAGTAGGATGGATTTCTTTTTTCATGTCTTATATGTTTGTTTAATTATTACTCCTGCCTGCACGACACCTTCCCAAAAGATGCCGACACAAAATGCGACTGCAAAATTACGACTTTTTATCGTATTGCAAAACGTTTTTTAGTTTTTTTACTATCATTCCTCTTTTATTTGTAAATCAAACTCAAACAAACTTCCGCAAAACACAGTGAAACAGCATGCCTGCCGAAAGACTGGGAAAAGACCCACTGGGCCTGAAAAACTATACGATTGTTTGGCAGTACAGCTTATCCCAAAACGGTCATTAGGTCGTAAATGACATCTTTTTTGTTACT
This sequence comes from uncultured Prevotellaceae bacterium, assembly GCA_900557555.1. GTDB lineage: Bacteria > Bacteroidota > Bacteroidia > Bacteroidales > Bacteroidaceae > UBA6382. Next base: position 6,657 of record USTH01000013.1, read on the forward strand.
TCTTATTGCCTTTTGTTTTTTATAAGGCATCTGCTGCTTGTTTTTAGCTCAAAATAGCCCGCTATTATTCGCTAAAACGACAAACAACATCTGCACTCCTAAAAATTCAATATACAATAAGTCCTAACGACCGGTTTGGGCTTATCCCAACTTAACGACAATTTTAGGATTAATGTTTTTTCACTAATTCCACCTTAAATCAGGCGTATGATTCTAAGTTTTATTCGTATCTTTGCACAATATGAAGAATTTTGTCTTTCTACTTTTATGTTTTTGGGGCGGTTTGCTTACTGCCAATGCCCGCACCATGACCGATTTCTTTATAGATATGCCAGACTCACTGATGCCCATGCTGAGCCAAAACGCCCGTAAGGATTTGATAGACTTCTACCGAAGCGGAATGAAACCCATTCTGCCAAATGAATGGTCAGCCAACTCTCAGTTGACAAAGGTAGAAAAGAGCTTGATTGAACTCTGCGAGGATTCTCGCGGTGTTGTAACAACAACTTTTGCCATGCTCAACCTTAAAAGCCGTGACACAGTTATATGCATGGTGCGCACCATCAAGTGTCCTCAGCCTGACAGCGAAATCTTCTTCTTCTCTGCTAATTGGGAGCCGCTGAAAACTCGGCACTATATCACACTGCCTTCTGAACAGGAAACCAGACCTACCACAGACCACTCCGTGGTAGACTACACCTCCATAAGCCTCGCCTCAAAAGACAGTATAGGGTTTACCCTTGACATCGCAATTGATGCCACAGATGGTATTAGCGATGCGTCCCCCGACAGAAAGAGAACTTTCCGTTATGAGTGGAACGGTTCAAAATTCACAAAAAAAACATAGGCATGTCAACCATCATACACATAGAAACATCCACCGATGTATGTTCTGTAGCACTTAGCGAAAACGGTCAATGCATCTTTCATCAGGAAGACCGCAAAGGGCCGTCACACGCACGTATTCTTGCCCCATTTGTAGAAAATGCCGTCAGCATGGCAGACAGCCACGCCATGCCCATTGATGCGGTCGCCGTCAGTTCGGGACCTGGGTCATACACAGGCTTGCGCATAGGAGTATCAACAGCCAAGGGGCTGTGTTATGGAAGAGGACTTAAACTAATCAGCGTACCCACACTCGAACTGCTGTGTGTGCCAGTACTGCTCTACCACGAAGACCTGCCCACCGATGCCCTGCTATGTCCGATGCTCGACGCAAGGCGCATGGAAGTATATACGGCAGTCTACGACCGTTCGCTGAAAACAGTTTGCAGCACCAGCGCACAAATCATAACGCCAGACTCGTTTAAAGACCTTCTTGACAAAAACACTATGATATTTTTCGGAAACGGAGCCTCAAAATGCAAGGATGTTCTGTCGCACCCCAACGCCATCTTCATTGACGGCATTGAGCCTTTGGCAAAAAACATGACACCCCTTGCAGAACGTTCGCTCTTGCAAGGAAAAATTGAAGACACCGCTTATTTTGAGCCGTTCTACTTAAAGGAATTTGTTGCCGGACAGTCTAAAAAACTATTCTGACATTACAATCACCAAAACACATACGTCCAACCTTTTTATATGAAATACAACACCACACAAGAAAAACTCATATTACCCGACTACGGGCGCAACATTCAGAACATGGTAGAATTTGCCATGACTCTGTCCGACAGAAACGAACGACAGCACTGCGCCGAGACGATAATAAAGATAATGTCCTCTAAGGTTCCGCAGCAAAAAGACCCCGAAGACCAGTTGAGAATGTTGTGGGATCATCTTGCCCTTATATCCGGCTACCGCCTTGACGTAGACTCTCCCTTTCCCATCACTATCCGAAATGAAGAAGAAGCCCAGCGGCCACACCTTGACTACCCAAAAAGCCATCCCAGATTCCGCCACTACGGCCACGCGCTTGAAGAAATGGCCAAAAGCCTGGCAGAAATCCCAGATGGCGACGCAAAGCAAGCGACAATAGAACTGGTCGTGGCACAGATGGCAAAGAGCCTGTATCAATGGAACAGAAACGTGTTGTCACCAGAAAAACTGGCCAACGACCTCAGTATTCTAACTGACGGAAAAATAACATTGACCATAAGTCCGCAACGTATGAACGCCATCATCAGCACCGCGACTTCACACCCTCGCAATGTCATGACACGCAGGAAGAAAAAATGACATCATTATATATTGACATCACCATCTTTAAATAACCTTCACTCACACCGACCACATGGGATCATTCATTATTGAAGGCGGACATCCGCTAAAAGGCGATATAACACCCCAAGGCGCCAAGAACGAAGCTTTGGAGGTCATCTGCGCCACCCTACTTACCGATGAAGAAGTACGCATCAGCAACATCCCGGAAATCTTAGACGTGCTCCACCTGATAAAGCTCATGTGCAGCCTGGGAGTAGAGGTCACACAGCACGCGAAAGGTGACTATTCGTTTTGTGCGAGAAACATCAACATAGACTACTCCACAAGCGAAGACTTCATGATAAAGAGCGCAACCCTGCGAGGCAGCGTCATGCTTACAGGCCCACTGTTGGCCCGTTTCGGTATGGCCGTATTGGCAAAACCTGGTGGTGACAAGATAGGGCGCCGCAGAGTTGACACTCACCTCTTCGGCATGTGCCAATTGGGCGCCAAACTTACGCCAGAGACCGCCAACTCGCGCTATACCCTTGAAGCAGACAGACTTAAAGGCACCCACATGATTCTTGACGAAGCATCAGTAACAGGAACGGCCAATATCATCATGGCAGCGGTTTTGGCTGATGGTATCACTACAATCTATAATGCCGCTTGCGAACCATATATCCAGCAACTCTGCAAGATGCTTAACAACATGGGAGCCGACATCACGGGCATCTCATCTAACCTGCTCACCATCAAAGGAGTTAAAGCACTGCATGGCACTACACACGCCATCAACGCTGACATGATTGAAGTGGGCAGTTTCATCGGTATGTCGCTGATGCTCGGTGGCGGGCTGACCATACGCAATGTGTCACCCAAAGATTTGGGAATCATACCCAAATCCTTCCAACGTCTGGGGGCAAAGCTTGTGCTGGGCAAAGACTACATCAAAATTCCTGAGCAGAAGCATTATCAGATTGACACCTTCCTTGACGGCTCATTCATGACCATTGACGATGCCCCATGGCCAGGTCTCACCCCTGACCTCTTGAGTGTACTCATTGTTGTGGCCACACAGGCAAGAGGCACTGTGCTCTTTCACCAAAAGATGTTTGAGAGCCGACTATTCTTCGTTGACAGACTTATCGACATGGGGGCGCAGATAATCCTCTGTGACCCTCACCGCGCAGTGGTTGTGGGCCATGACAACAAAATAAAACTTAGAGCACGACGCATGGTTTCACCCGACATTAGGGCCGGCATCGCCTTGCTCATAGCCGCCCTTAGTGCTGACGGCACAAGCCAGATCGACAATGTAGAGCAGATTGACCGGGGCTACGAAGACATTGACGTACGCCTGAACGCTCTTGGAGCAAAAATTAGACGCAAATAAAGCTTTCGAAATTCATGATAACTTTCGACGAAGTCTTTAAAATAGGTAAGATGGGGCGCCCCCACGGCATAAAGGGTGAAATAAGCATGTATTTCACCGACGACGTTTTTGACAATGTTGACGCCGACTACCTTGTTTGCAATATTGACGGCATCCTCGTACCATTTTTCATGGAGAGTTGGTCCTTCAAGGGTTCCGACACTGCTATCATAAAATTTGAAAACCTTGACTGCGAAGATGATGTCCGAATTCTCCAGAATTCCGATGTATATTTCCCTAAATCACTCGCCTCGAAACGAGACGACAGCTTCTGTTCGTGGCAGTCGTTCACGGGGTTTAGAGCATCTGATACACGAGCAGGAAGTCTGGGCATCATCACCCGTATAGATGACTCGTCTGCCAACATTCTTCTGGAAATCACCACCGACAACGGCCAAGACCTGCTGCTGCCCATACACCCAGACCTGGTCGCAGATTTCGACATGCGGCAACGCACCCTAACACTAAATCTTCCAGAGGGGCTTCTGGAACTAAACTGACCACAGCCCCCAAAGACAATAAAGACGCACAAGAGAAACATGAGAAAGAAACGATTGGCAATACTTGGGTCTACCGGTTCCATTGGCACACAGGCTCTGCAGGTTGTGGCAGAACATCCAGAACTGTATGAAGTCCGCATTCTTACAGCCAACAGCCAAGCCGACCTGCTTATAGGTCAAGCCCTGCGCTTTGAGCCAGATGCCGTAGTCATTGCCGACGAATCAAAATACCACTACGTAAGTGAGGCCCTCGCCCACCACCCCATAAAAGTTTTTGCAGGAGCAAGGGCTTTGTGTGAAGTCGTGGAATCAAGCACCGTTGACACGGTAATCACCGCCCTCGTTGGGTTTTGCGGACTGGAACCCACCATCTCTGCAATCAAAGCTGGCAAACAGATTGCCTTGGCAAACAAGGAGACCCTCGTTGTGGCCGGCGAACTGGTGACAGCTCTTGCCATGCAGTACAAAGCCCCAATACTGCCAGTTGACAGTGAGCATTCAGCCATATTCCAATGTTTGGCAGGAGAGCCTGCCGACACAGTAAGCCGCCTGCTGCTTACGGCCTCGGGCGGGCCTTTCCGCTGCCTTCCGGCATCTAAATTGGCAACTGTAACTGCCCAGCAGGCAATGCGTCATCCCACATGGAAGATGGGGGCAAAAATTACTGTCGACTCAGCCACAATGATGAACAAAGGCTTTGAAGTCATAGAAGCCAAATGGTTGTTTGGCATTACCCCTGATAGAATAGACGTGGTAGTCCACCCACAAAGCATCATACACTCCGCCGTAGAGTTTGTTGATGGGACGATCAAAGCCCAGATGGGCGCGCCCGACATGCGTTTGCCCATACAATACGCCCTGTCATACCCCTCAAGACTTAAACTGTCACATTCACACCTCGACATCTTCCAGACCGCCAGCCTAACTTTCGAAAAGCCTGACCTCAACAGATTTCCATGTTTGACATTGGCATACGAGGCTATCAACAAAGGAGGCAATATGCCCTGCATTCTCAACGCAGCTAACGAAGTGGCAAACCTTGCTTTTCGCAATGGCATGATAACATACCCCCAATTATATCAAACATTAGAGAAAACAATGCAAACTGCTACGTTCTGCACTACACCGTCACTCGACACCTATCTCTCTTCAGACAAAGAGAGCCGTGAAATAGCAGAAACAATTATTAACAAGAAATAAACATTATCATCTTATATCTATATGGAAATTTTCCTGATTCGTGCCGCCCAGCTAATCCTATGCCTCTCAATACTTGTGGTCCTTCATGAGGGCGGGCACTTCTTTTTTGCAAAAATCTTCGGCATACGTGTAGAGAAGTTCTACATGTTCTTTGACTATAAGTTCCACCTTTTCAGCACATACTCCAACTGGTGGCGAAAACTGATCGGCAAAAAGCCTGTAACGAAAGGGCCTGACGGCAACTACCCCTATGTGGGTACCGAATACGGCATCGGCTGGATTCCTTTGGGTGGCTACGTGAAGATTGCCGGCATGATAGACGAGTCCATGGACACAGACCAGATGAAACAGCCTGCCCAACCATGGGAGTTTCGCACAAAACCTGCTTGGCAACGACTTCTCGTCATGCTCGGAGGTGTGATGGTCAATTTCTTCCTCGCACTGTTTATCTATTCCATGATACTGTTTGCATGGGGAGAGCAGTATATCCCTATCCGTAACATGACAATGGGATTTACCTTCAACCAGCAAGCCAAGGAAATAGGTTTCAAGGATGGAGACATTATCATCGGCACCGAGACCAACACGTTCCGCGACTTCAATACTGACGTGGTGCGTTCAATCTCTACCGCAAAGACAGTAACAGTGATGCGCAATGGCAAAAGCGAAACAATTGCGATGCCCGACGGAGGGCTAAACCTGCTCGACATGTTCCAAAGTGAAAAGCCGTTTCTTTCAACCTATATCCCAACAATCATCGACAGCGTAATTACAGGCTCTGCCGCCCACAAAGCACTGCTGCAAAAAGGTGACAAGATAACAAGTTTCAACAACTCCCCCACACAGACTTGGAGTGACTATAATGCGGCCGTAAGACATCTTGCCAAACAGTTGGAGGGAGCTACCACCAACGACTCCTTGCGCAAACGCAACGTACAGATTGCCGTAATGCACACCTCGGGCCAAACCGACACTATGCACATCATGCTCGACACAGAGCTACGCATGGGAGTAATACAGGCCTCCGCCCTCAATTACTACAAGCCCACCACCGTACACTACTCGTTTTTCGAGTCTTTCCCCGCAGGGTGCCAACACGGTATAAACGTATTCAAGGGCTATGTCAGCGACCTCAAATACCTGTTTACAAAAGAGGGAGCAAAGAGCGTGGGATCTTTCGGAGCTATCGGCAGCATGTTCCCCACAGCATGGGACTGGCAGCGTTTTTGGGAACTGACAGCGTTCATCAGCATCATACTGGCGTTTATGAACATCTTGCCTATTCCTGCCCTTGACGGAGGCCACGCCATGTTTCTGCTCATCGAGATGATTTTCCGCAGAAAATTCAGCCTCAGATTTCAAGAACGGGCTCAGATGATAGGCATGTTCATACTGCTTCTGTTGATGGTCTACGCCATAGGAAATGACATCTTCAGATTTCTGCTGTAAGGTAAACAACGTTTCGGCCATTCTCATACAAGCCAGATAGACACACGGGCATAACCTGCCATTCCCCTAAAGCATTGACATAACGTTTTCTGTCACTCTCACAGAAGACATCTGCCTCATTGTCATACCGTTACCATTTTTATGAACTCTAAAAGAATTGAGACCCGCTATTTCTTTTTCTCAAAAAAAGCGAACAACGGCTTAGGCTAAAATCACTATTAACTAAAATCACTATTAATAGGTATTGGCAAATTCTGAAAAAGGCAGTAACTTTGCCGCCAAAATCACTCTTATGAACTACAGAAACCTATTTACATCCCTTCTCTCTCTGACTATTTTCAGCATTTTTTCAGTGTCGCTGTATGCCAACGACAAAAAAGACTCCACTGACATAAAGGACATAGAAGAGGTGGTCATAATCTCCACGCCTAAAGAAACAGGTAAACTCAGCCAGTTGCCCAACGCAGTGTCGATTGTCAGCCAGAACGACATGCGCCGCCACGGCATCACATCATTAAAAGGCATGAGCGACGTGGTTGCAAACCTCTACATTCCTGACTATGGCTCCAGACTTACGTCGGCCATCTACATTCGCGGCATTGGCTCGCGCATCAACACTCCAGCAGTGGGACTGTATGTTGACAATATTCCTTATTTCGACAAATCGGCTTTTGACTTCAACTTCTACGATATAGAGCGCATCGATGTGTTGCGTGGTCCACAAGGCACTCTCTACGGACGTAACTCCATGGGAGGCCTGATCAAGGTACACACCCATTCCCCGTTTTCATACCAAGGCACTTCGCTAAACTTTGGCATGGCCACAGGCGATGCCCACCGCCATATTTCACTGACACACTACCACCGCATCAGCCAGCATTTTGCCTTTAGTGCCGGAGGTTATTATGATGGGAGTAATGGTTTTTTCAGAAATTCGCAACGCCACGAACGGCAAGACAAGATGAATGCAGGAGGAGGACGCCTGCGCGCCATCTACAGAGCCAACGACCGCCTGAAAGTTGACCTAAGCCTCAACTACGACTATTCACACGAGAGAGGATACCCTTACTTTTACTCCGGGAAGACAAAGGGCGAAGAATCCCACCCCGAGCTCCTGAATAAAATAACGGCAAACGAACAGAGTTCCTACCGTCGCAATATGCTCAACACTGGTGTAAACGTAGAGTACAAGGCAAACTGCTTTACACTTAACTACATTACTGGTTTCCAACACCTCCAAGACCGTATGTTTCTGGACCAAGACTTCATTGCCGATGACATCTACACTCTTGAACAAAAACAAAATCTGAACATCATAAGTCAGGAACTTACGATGAAAAGCCACAGCGGAGCCTTTTGGGAATGGCTCAACGGCATCAGTGCCTCCAAACAATGGCTCAAGACCACAGGACCCGTTACCTTCAAAGAAGACGGAGTGAAGTTCCTGCAAAACAATATCAACTCATACATGCCCGACCTCAGTGCCAAGGGCATCACCTCAATGGGTGTAACCATCAACGACCCTCAATTGCTAATGAGCGGACGATTTCAGACCCCGATTACCAACCTTGCGATTTTCCACCAATCTACGCTCAACTTCACTAAGACTTTCTCTGCCACCATCGGTGTGCGCCTCGACCATGAGCACAACTCCATTACATACAACTCAACAGGAGCCATCAACTACGACTTCAACATGACCAGCGGACGCATGCCACTATCTCTGCACAACCTAAGCGCCACCCCCTCGTTTGTAGGCAAAACCTCGCACAACTATCTCGAAGTGCTGCCCAAAGTCGCCCTAAAATGGCAGGCAAGCCCCAACGTGATGCTCTATACCTCTGCCGCAAAGGGACACCGCTCGGGCGGCTACAACGTGCAGATGTTTTCAGACCTACTGCAAGAGTCCATGCGCAACCAGATGATGCAAGGCATCAAGGATGAAACAAACCGCACCCTCGACCACTATGCACAAATGGGCATGCCTGCCAATGTCATTAACTCCATCAAGGCAGGACTTGACCAAATGCCTATTGGCCAAACACCCGATGTAAACAAAACCGTCACTTTCAAGCCCGAATTCAGCTGGAACTACGAGGTGGGCACAAAGATTAAACTGCTCGGAGGAAGCCTCAACATCGACTTTGCCACATTCTTTGCTACCATACGCGACCAACAGATTGCTCGCTTTGCCAACAGCGGATTGGGACGAATGATGGTCAATGTCGGCCGAAGCCGTAGCTACGGAGTGGAGGCTAACATGCGCTACACTCCCTCGCGCGACCTTACCATTTGGGGCACCTACGGCTACACTCATGCCACCTTTACCAAGCACGATGCAGGCAACGGCACCAACTATCGTGGGAACTTTGTACCCTTCATTCCACGCCACACCATTTGTGCAGGAGCCGACTACACCTTCTGGAAGCCTCAACACTCATGGTTGAAATCACTCACCCTCGGGGCCGACGTCAAAGCAAACGGACGCATCTATTGGACCGAAAGCAACAATGCCAGCCAGTCGCTCTACACCACCATGGGCGCCCATCTGCTGGCAGACCTTGGCAAATGCGAAATAAATCTTTGGGGCAAAAACCTCACAAACAAGCATTACTCATCGTTTTATTTTGAAAGCATGAACCGCAAATTCATTCAGAAGGGCAAGCCAATACAAGTGGGCATTGACATCAGCCTGAAATTCTAAGCACAACAGATTTTTTAGTAGACATTAAAATTTATGTTACTAAGCAGTTTCTTGTCATAACATCTTTCTTTTGAGCACATACTTTAAAAGAATCTCCAAAAATGCCGTAAAACGGACCTTGCTGCACCGTTTTACGGCATTTTTTGTTGAGATAACCTTGACATTTCGGCCGATGCGTTATTACACTTCGGCCGAAATCTATATCCCAATCGGCCGAAATGCAATTACGTACCGGCCGATGGCGCAACGTTTGTTGGTCATTCGTTGCTCAAATATTTTGCCACGAGCCATTAAATATCATGGAAAAGTTTTACCTTTGTAGCAATTTATCCCAATTCGGTCGTTAGGACTTATTGTATTTTAAATTTTTAGGAGAGCAAATGTCGCTTGCTGTTATTATGAGTAATAGCGGGCTATTTCGAGCAAAAGGCAGGCGTCAGATGCCTTATGAAAAACAAAAGACAACAAGAAGTTCTGAAAATATATCATTTACGACCTTATGACCGATTTTGGTTTATATCTATCTGGAGGATGTACGCACAGGAGAAAATCAAACCCTATAACCAGCAAGAAGAAAAAGGAGCGCAGGTAGAGCGAATGTTTGACAGCATAGCCAACACCTACGACCGACTTAACCACCTCCTGTCGCTGGGAATAGACCGTCGATGGCGCAAAACAACCATCAACTCTCTGAAGCCTTTTGCCCCCGACTGTATTCTTGACATAGCCACAGGCACTGGCGACTTCGCCATATTGGAAGCAAAGTTGCTTAAGCCCACCAGCATTATCGGAGCGGATCTGTCGGAAGGCATGATGAACATTGCACGACAGAAAACCATACAGGCGGGACTCGACCAAATCATCTCGTTCAAAAAAGAAGATTGCACCAACCTTACCTTTAGCGACCATACGTTTGATGCCGTTACCGTTGCCTATGGCGTGCGCAACTACAAGGATCTCGACAAAGGGCTCAAAGAAATGCTGCGTGTTCTGAAACCCGGTGGCCACCTTGCCATTTTGGAGCTGTGCACCCCAAAGAGTTTTCCCATGCGCCAGTTGTTCTGGCTCTACAGCCACATCGTAATGCCTGCAATGGGCAGACTGCTATCAAAAGACGGTCACGCCTACAAATACCTACCAGCTACGATGGAGGCATTTCCGCAAGGCGAGACGATGAAGCTAATCCTTGAGAAAGCCGGATACGAAAACGTTTCCTTCAAACGTTTTACATTCGGACTCTGTACAATGTATCTCGCCTCGTCACCACAAGCAAACAACGACAAGCCATGACTGAATACGGACTTATAGGTTTTCCGCTTATCCATTCGTTTTCAAAGCAATTCTTTACAGAGAAATTTGCAAACGAGCATCTCGAAGCAGAGTTCCTCAACTTCGAGATGGAAACCGTTGACAATTTAATTGACATCATCAAGGCACACCCTCTGCTCAGGGGACTTAACGTAACCATTCCACACAAGCAACACGTCATGCCTTTGCTCAACGACATGAACACAGAAGCACGCGAAATCGGAGCTGTAAACGTAATTGCCATCAAGCGCAATACGGACGGTAGCCTGTTTCTCAAAGGCTATAACGCTGACGTCATAGGATTTGAAGAAAGTATCAAGCCCCTGCTCGCACCTCACCACACACAGGCTTTAATTCTCGGCACGGGGGGGGCATCGAAGGCCATTCGCTATGGGCTGGAACGACTGGGCCTGAACACCATCTTTGTCAGTCGCACACCTAAAGAAGGGATGCTGACTTATGAGCAACTCACACCACAAGTTATGGAACAACACACCGTGGTGGTAAACTGCACCCCGGTGGGAACCTTTCCACATCAGGACAAATGCCCCGACATACCCTACCATCTGCTGACTGACCGGCATCTGCTCTACGACTTGGTGTACAACCCCGAGAAAACTCTCTTCCTGCAAAAGGGCGAGACACAGGGTGCCACAATCAAGAACGGGCTTGAAATGCTACACCGTCAAGCGTTGGCAAGCTGGAGATTTTGGAACGAAAAATAATCAACATACAATACACAACGAAAACATAATTCCTCATGGATAACAAACAACGATACATGATGCGTGGCGTAAGTGCCATGAAAGAAGACGTTCACAACGCCATCAAAAACATTGACAAAGGCATCTTTCCGCAAGCTTTCTGCAAGATCATTCCCGACATTCTCGGGGGAGATCCCGAATACTGCAACATCATGCACGCCGACGGCGCCGGCACCAAGTCGAGCCTTGCCTATATGTATTGGAAAGAAACCGGCGACCTCAGTGTTTGGAAGGGCATTGCCCAAGACGCCCTCATCATGAACACAGACGACCTGCTCTGCGTGGGTGCCGTCGACAACATTCTGGTGAGCAGCACAATCGGACGCAACAAAATGCTCATTCCCGGTGAAGTAATCTCTGCCATCATCAACGGCACAGATGAACTGATGGCACAAATGCGCGAGATGGGTATAGGCATCTATGGCACCGGTGGTGAGACTGCCGATGTGGGCGACTTAGTGCGCACCATCATTGTCGACTCTACCGTAACCTGTCGCATGAAGCGAAGCGAAGTTGTCAACAATGCCAACATAAGACCAGGCGATGTGATAGTAGGATTGTCATCGTGCGGGCAGGCAACCTACGAAACCGAATACAACAGCGGCATGGGCAGCAACGGACTGACATCTGCCCGCCATGACGTGTTCAGCAAATATCTGGCAGAGAAATATCCAGAGAGCTACGATAAAGCCGTGCCAGAAGAATTGGTATACAGTGGGTCGTACAAGTTGACAGACTCCGTTGAAGGTTCGCCCATCAATGCAGGCAAACTTGTTCTATCCCCCACCCGCACATATGCCCCTGTAGTTAAACAACTGCTCGACAGACTGCGTCCCGAGATACACGGCATGGTACACTGCACGGGTGGAGCACAGACCAAGGTTCTTCACTTCGTAAGCGACAACTGCCGTGTAGTGAAAGACAACATGTTCCCCGTTCCACCATTATTTAAAACCATTGCAAAGGAAAGCGGCACCGACTGGGCCGAAATGTACAAGGTGTTCAACATGGGACACCGCCTTGAAGTCTATATCGAGCCAAAGCATGCGCAAGAGGTTATAGACATCTCTAAGAGTTTTAACATCGATGCTCAAATCGTAGGCCACATCGAAGAGGGACCACGCTCACTTACCATCAAGAGCGAGTTCGGCGAATTCAACTATTAACCAATATCTCATCTGAAACACAGAAAAAGCACAACCACAGCAAATGAATTCATTGTTGGAAAAACTCGATGCCCTCGTAGCGCGTTTTGAAGAGGTAAGCACACTCATTACCGACCCTAATGTCATTGCTGACCAACAGCGCTATGTAAAGCTAACCAAGGAATATAAGGAACTCGAAGACCTCATGGCCGCAAGAAAGGAATATGCCAATCTGCTCAGCAACCTTGAGGAAGGCAAGAACATGCTCGTGAGCGAAGCTGACCCTGACCTAAAGGAAATGGCTCGTGAACAAGTAGCGGAATGCGAAGCACGCATGCCAGCACTGGAAGAAAGCATCAAGCTCATGCTCGTACCGAAAGACCCCGAAGACTCCAAAAACGCCATACTCGAAATACGCAGTGGTACAGGAGGCGACGAAGCTGCTCTTTTTGCCGGTGACCTCTTCAGAATGTATGCCAAGTATTGCGAAGCTAAAGGTTGGAAGCTCGAAGTGTCAAGCTCAAGCGAGGGGGCTGTTGGTGGATACAAGGAAATAATCTGCTCCGTGACAGGTGACAACGTTTATGGCATCTTGAAATACGAAAGTGGAGTACATCGCGTGCAACGAGTGCCCGCCACAGAGACACAAGGCAGAGTACACACCAGTGCCGCCACCGTTGCCGTATTGCCCGAAGCCGAAGCCTTTGACGTGGTCATCAACGAAGGTGAAATTAAATGGGATACTTTCCGCTCATCCGGGGCAGGAGGACAAAATGTCAATAAAGTGGAGTCGGGTGTGCGTCTGCGCTACAACTGGAAAAACCCAAACACAGGTGAGGTACAGGAAATACTCATAGAGTGCACAGAAACACGTGACCAACCAAAAAACAAAGAACGCGCCCTGGCACGTCTGCGCACATTTATCTACGACAATGAACGCCAGAAATATGATGCCGACATCGCCAACAAGCGAAAGTCACTTGTTTCAACTGGTGACCGCTCCGCCAAAATACGCACATACAACTACCCGCAAGGCCGCATAACCGACCACCGCATCAACTATACCGTCTACAACCTAAATGCTTTTATGGACGGTGACATACAGGACTGCATTGACCATCTTATCGTGGCCGAAAACGCAGAGCGACTCAAAGACAGCAGTCTGTCATAGAGACGACAAACACCACAATCGTAACATGCAGACAGAACCGTCTTTGCCACAACACCTTCATTTTCTTACAGGCAACAAAACAACAACATAATGAACAAACAACAATTAATTGAAAATATCAGGACAAAACGTTCGTTTCTGTGCGTAGGCCTTGACACCGACCTCAAGAAAATACCACAACATCTGCTCAAAGAAGAATACCCCATCTTCGCTTTCAACAAAGCCATCATTGATTCCACAGCACCCTACTGTGTTGCCTACAAACCAAACCTCGCTTTCTACGAATGCTTTGGCCTTAAAGGTTGGGTTGCCTTTGACAAAACAGTGAGGTACATCAAGGAACACTATCCAGACCTATTCATCATAGCTGACGCCAAACGGGGCGACATTGGCAACACCAGTGCCATGTATGCTCGATGCTTCTTTGAGGAATTGGATATCGACTCGCTGACCGTGGCACCATATATGGGAGAAGACAGTGTTACACCGTTTCTGCAATACAAAGACAAGTGGGTCATCCTGCTTGCACTGACCAGCAACAAGGGTTCGCACGACTTCCAACTTACAGAAGACAAAGATGGAGTACGCCTCTTTGAAAAAGTGCTGCGCACCTCGCAGCAATGGGCCAGCGACCAACAGATGATGTATGTAGTCGGGGCTACCCAAGGACGCCTCTTTGAAGATATACGCAAGATTGCACCTGAACACTTCTTGCTGGTTCCAGGAGTAGGGGCACAGGGAGGCTCACTCGAAGAAGTGTGCAAATACGGCATGACAAAAGACTGTGGACTGCTCGTAAATTCTTCGCGTGGCATCATTTATGCTGACAGCACCGAGAACTTTGCCACAGCTGCCGGCCAAAAAGCCAAAGAATTGCAACAGCAGATGTCCGCCTTGCTACCATAGCTGGCCAAATTGCGACAAAACGCCACTGCCCTGCCATACATTGGCAAACCCAATAAACAGAAAGATGATAATCAACGATCCCGTACACGGCTTTATCGAGATTCCCGACGGCATACTTGCCTCGCTGGTAAAGCATCCATACTTTATACGCCTCAACCGCATTGAGCAGCTGGGGCCCACATCATACGTGTACCCAGGGGGGCGTCATACCCGTTTTCTGCACTCCATAGGTGCACTGCACCTAATCACCAACGCTTTGCAGACTCTGCGCAGCCGACATTGCGACATTGCACCGGAAGAGGCTCTTGGGGCCCAAATCGCCATGCTGCTACACGACATAGGCCACGGCCCTATGTCACACTGCCTTGAAGGGATGTTTATAAGTGACATGACCCATGAGGACATCTCACTCCTGCTGATGGAGAGGCTTAACGATGAATTCAACGGTAAACTTGACATAGCCATAAGCATCTTTAAAGACCAATACCCCAAGCACTTCCTTCACGAACTGATATGCAGTCAACTCGACATGGACAGACTTGACTACCTGTGCCGTGACAGTTTCTTTACAGGAGTCAGAGAAGGCAATATCGGGGCGGAACGTATTATAAAAATGCTCAACGTACGCGAAGACCGCCTCGTGGTCGAATCGAAAGGCATCTACACAATAGAGAACTATCTTATGTCGCGACGACTGATGTATTGGCAGGTTTACCTTCACAAGACAGTGTTGGCGGCACGCTACACTCTCCTATCTGCCCTGGAGCGCGCCAAGGAACTCATCAGCATCGGACACCCCATTCAATTGGGAGAACGGATGGAGTATTTTCTCTGCAACAATGTCAACAAAAAGCACATTGCAGCCCATCCTGAAGCTATTGATACTTTCATCATGCTTGATGACCACGACATATATCTGGCACTCAAAGAGTGGATGACCAGTAAAGACAAAGTGTTGCGCACACTGTCGCAGAACTATATCAACCGCCATCTATACAAGACAAAAGAACTTAGCCGCCCATTGTCTGCATCCGACCGCAAGCAACTGGAACAAACGGCAGCACAATGCCTCGACATCGAACCAAGATGTGCCCACTACTTCGTCAGACCACTCAATGTGTCACAGATGCTCTACTCTACCACTGACGACCACATAAACATTTTGACAAAAGAAAACAAAACACGTGACATTTCGAATTTCTCAGAACTGCTTCACAGTGAAATGGTTGACCGACGTAGCGAACGGCATTATCTCCTTTATCAAAGAGATTCCGGAATAATTGACAATCCAATCGTTTGCGACATTCTGGACAAATACTAAGACCTTTTCTTGTACGCAATACATATAAATAGCATAAAACATACCGGTTATTTTAGGCTATGTTATTATTTTTTGCGATATTTGCATTTATACAGAAAAACGATACATTTTAACATGGAATTTTCAGCCAAGCAGATTGCCGAATTCCTTCACGGAACAATAGAAGGAGACGAGAATACAACAGTCAATACCTTTGCAAAAATAGAGGAAGGCACGACTGGAGCCATCTCGTTCTTGGCCAATCAGGCTTACGAACACTATATCTACGACACGGCATCAAGCGTAGTTCTGGTTAACGACAGTTTCAAACCATGCAAGCCTGTCAGCACCACGCTGATAAAAGTGCCGAATGCTTATGAAGCCGTTGCAAAACTTCTGCAACTTTACGAGTCTATGAAACCCAAGAAGGTGGGTGTCAGTTCGCTTGCTTATATTGATCCCACTGCCACCATTGGCAAGGATTGCTACATTGGGCCGTTTGTAGCCATAGGCCCAAAAGTTGTTATCGGCGAAGGGTGTGTTTTCCATCCACACGTAACGATTGGCGAAGGGGCAAGCGTTGGCAAAAACACCGAAATATACAGCAACGCTGTTATCTACCACGGCTGCAAGGTGGGCAACAACTGCATTCTTCATGCAGGCTGTGTGATTGGAGCTGACGGATTTGGCTTTGCACCATCGGCAGAAGGCTATGACAAAATCCCGCAAATTGGTATTGTCACCATAGAAGACAACGTGGAGATAGGTGCAAACACCTGTGTAGACCGCTCCACAATGGGGTCCACTGTAGTCAGAAAAGGTGTTAAACTGGATAACCTCGTCCAAATAGCCCACAACGTTGTTGTTGGCGAAAATACAGTGATGAGCTCACAAGTAGGCATTGCAGGCAGCACCAAGATAGGAAAATGGTGTATGCTCGGAGGCCAAGTTGGAGTAGCTGGACACGTAAACATTGCAGACTATACCACATGTGCGGCAAAGGCTGGAGTGGCAGGACCAGTAATCAAGGAACATGCCACGCTACTTGGCATTCCAGCCATTGATGCACGCAAGTTTGCGCGCTGCAACGCAGTATTTCGCAATTTGCCTGAGATGTCAGCCGATGTACAGGCACTCAAGCGCGAGATAGCAGAACTAAAGGAGTTGCTTGGCAAAAAGTGACACACATTCAAGTCTAAAACATACATACACAATATATGTCAAAACAACATACGCTAAAAGGAATGTTCTCTGTTGAAGGCAAAGGCCTCCATACAGGAATACACACCGTAGCAACATTCAACCCTGCACCAGAAAACACAGGGTACAGATTTCAACGCACCGACATTGAAGGAATGCCCATAATTGAGGGGGTTGCCGAAAACGTTGTCGATACCACACGAAGCACCGTATTGGCAAAAGACAATGTGCGCATCGGCACCGTGGAGCATGCTCTCGCTGCACTATACGGCATGGGCGTTGACAACTGCCTGATTCAAATCAACGGCCCCGAAATGCCTATCCTTGAAGGAAGTTCGCAAACATACGTTGACAACATCAACAAGGTCGGGAAAGAAGAACAGAAAGAGGACCGCCATTATTACGTAATAAAGAAAAAGACCGAATTCCGCGATGAAGACACAGGAGCATCCATCGTATTGCTTCCTGATGACAAATTCAGCCTCACGGCAATGATTGCCTACGACAGCGATTGGTTTGCAAGCCAATTTGCCACTATTGAGGACATAAAAACTTTCGAAAGCGAAATAGCAGGTGCACGTACATTTGTGTTTGTACGCGAAGTTGAACCTCTTATCAATGCAGGGTTGATAAAAGGGGGTGACCTGAACAACGCCATCGTAATATACGAAAACCAAATCTCACAAGAACGCCTTGACCGCCTTGCCGATGAAGTAGGCATTGAGCACAAAGATGCAACCAAGCTCGGCTTCCTCAATTCCAAACCACTGGTGTGGAAAAACGAGCCGGCACGCCACAAGGTGCTTGACATCATCGGCGACATGGCTCTCATCGGCCGGCCACTTAAAGGGCGCATCATAGCCACCAAGCCTGGCCACACCATTAACAACAAGTTTGCTCGCCAAATGCGTCGTGAGATACGTGCCCACGAAGTGCAGACACCGCAATACGACTGTAACAAAGCACCGCTGATGGATGTCAACCGCATACGCGAATTGCTCCCACACCGCTACCCTATGCAGCTGGTAGACAAAATTATCGAAATAGGAGCGAACTATATTGTTGGAATCAAAAACGTTACAAGCAACGAACCATTTTTTCAAGGCCACTTCCCGAAAGAACCCGTCATGCCTGGCGTACTGCAAATCGAAGCCATGGCTCAGGCTGGAGGTCTGTTGGTGCTGAACCAACTTGAAGAGCCGGAAAAATGGAGCACATACTTCATGCGCATAGACAATGTCAAGTTCAGACAAAAAGTTGTTCCTGGTGACACCTTGATATTCAAAGTAGAACTGCTTGCCCCCGTACGACACGGCATTTCGTCGATGAAGGGCTATATCTTTGTAGGCGAGAAAATTGTAAGCGAGTGTACCTTTACCGCACAAATCATAAAAAACAAATAATCCCCTCTTGGCAATAAAGCACATCTTATTGCCCATGTCAGTTATATCCACAACACACACAAAGCAATGAGCAACATCAGTCCTTTAGCCTATGTACACCCAGAAGCCAAAATCGGAGAGAACTGCGAGATTGGCCCATTCTGCTACATTGACAAGAATGTGGTGATTGGCGACAACAACACATTCATGAACAACGTAACCATTCTATACGGTGCACGCATAGGCAACGGCAACATCATCTTCCCTGGAGCCGTAATCAGTGCCATACCACAAGACCTGAAATTTCAAGGCGAAGACACCACCGCAGAAATTGGCGACAACAACAAGATACGAGAAAACGTGACCGTCAACCGCGGAACAAAAGCCAAGGGCAAAACCGTTGTCGGTAGCAATAATCTCCTGATGGAGAGTGTACACGTTGCCCACGATGCCATTGTAGGCAACGGATGTATCATCGGAAACAGCACAAAAATTGCAGGAGAGGTCGTGGTTGACGATTTTGCCGTTATCAGTGCAAGCGTGCTGATACATCAGTTCTGTCGCGTGGGCAGCTTCTCCATGCTCGGAGGAGGCACACGCACCAGTCAAGACATTCCACCATACTCAACAGTAGCCCGTGAACCGGCAGCATACTGTGGTCTTAACCTTATAGGACTGCGCCGCCGCAAATTCACGCCAAAACAGATTGACGACATACACGAAACATACCGCATCCTCTATAACCGTACATTCACCATCGAGGAACGTATGGCTATGGTGCGTGAACAAATGCCCAACAACCCTGACGTGGAATATATCCTTGACTTTATCAAAACCTCAAAACGAGGCATTGTCTACTAACACCCAAAACAAGACTCATGTTATTTAAGATTGCCATAATCTGCGATGAGGCCGAAGATTTTTTTCGGGAGATTACCATTGACTCCGACAACTCCTTTTTGGACCTGAACAAAGCTATCCTTGATGCCTGCAGTTACGATGACAGCCAGATTACAAGTTTCAGTATCTGTTCTGACAACTGGGAAGAAGAACAGCAGATTGTCAGGGAAGACATGGGCACCACAGCCGAAGACCAAGACATCTATATCATGGCAGACACACGGCTCGGCGACCTTATCGAAGACGAAGAACAGAAACTCATCTTCACATTTGACCCTATCAACAACCGTGTTTTCTACCTTGAAGTCACAGAGATTGTAACAGGAAGAAGTCTGGAGAAAGCAGAGTGTACAGAGTCAAGAGGAGATGCACCTACACAGCTCAACGACTTCGATCTTGATTTTAGCAATCTTGCAAAAGACGACAAAGACCTTGACCTTGACCTCGACAACTACGACGAAGAGGGATTCAACGAAGACGAATACGATCCCGACTCTTACACGGTAGAGTAACAACTCTTGTTATAACTTTTCCGAACACGAAAAACGGGTCGGAAAACAACAATACACCTACAAGCACAGGCTTTGTCATCCGGTCAAGGACAACAAGGCCTGTAACTTTATCTATGAACACACTATTCGTTTTGACAGGCCCCACCGGAGTCGGCAAGACAGAACTGGCGCTTTCTATTGCCAAAATGCTCGGTTCACCCATCGTCAATGCAGACTCAAGGCAATTATATCGCCAGTTACCCATTGGCACCGCGGCCCCCACACCACAACAGCAAGCCTTGGTGAAACACTACTTTGTAGGCACGCTGAACCTTGAGGACTACTACAGTGCCGCAGAATACGAGCAAGACGTACTCAAGCTGTTACCCAATCTTTTCGCTTCTTCTGACAACATACTGCTGACAGGCGGAAGCATGCTATATATTGATGCTGTCTGCAAGGGCATAGATGATATGCCTACTGTTGACAACACCACACGAAGCATGCTTAAACACCGTTATGAAACCGTGGGACTGGAGGCTCTGTGTGAAGAGTTAAGACAGCTCGACCCAAAACATTATAATAAGGTAGACCTCTGTAATCCGAAAAGGGTAATACACGCCCTTGAGATTTGCCACATGACAGGACGACCCTACTCTTCGTTTCTGACCAAGCAGGCCAAGCCACGGCCTTTCAACATCGTCAAGATTGGGCTTGACAGACCGCGTGAAGAACTTTTTGCACGCATCAACCAACGCGTTATACAAATGCTGGAACAGGGGCTTGAGGATGAGGCATACAGGGTCTACCCCTTTCGCCGTCTGAACAGCCTCAACACCGTTGGTTACAAGGAGATGTTCAAATACTTCGACGGAGAATGGAGCCTTGCAACAGCCATAGAGAAGATACAGCGCAACACGCGCATCTATGCCAAAAAACAGCTCACTTGGTACAAGAAAGACCACGACATGAACTGGTTCAATCCAGACGACACTCAAAGCATCTTGTCATTCATACTCCATAAGATTCACCCTGAGGAAAATAAAACAAAGAAGAATACGTAATCAAAAGATGTCATTTACGACCTAATGACCAATTTGGGCTTAACCCAATTCGGGCGTTAGGACTTATTGAATTTTGTTTTTTCCTGACTTCGTCATCGTGTCACCCAAGAAAAATAAATCATCCAATATTCCTCAACGAGAATGCAATATTCGAACAACCTATCGTAAGGGGTACGAATCCACTATTTTACTCGCATTTTTCCGCGTCACCCAAAGCTAGAACCCACATGCTGATTTTCAAACACTTACAAACTTGCTTCAAAAAAGTAACGAAGTCAAGCGAGCTTTCACCAGTTTGCGGAATACTTCATCATCAATCCTGTTGAAACCAATCCTGTCAAATGTACGGTCTAATATCAGGTCACAACCGTTGAGAAGGATATTGCTCACATTGGACAGAACACGACGAACCTCATCACGGTCACAGGCCTCACGTTCCTCTCCGAAAAGGTCAAGTTGAGGATAGCTGCGCGAATTCTCTCTAGAAATCCATTCTTTTGCTTCATTGACAAGAGTTTCGACCTCATCTTCATGATATGCAACTCCAATTGTAGCAAGGTCTTTCATTTTGCCACCTGTTTTCTCAACAACAAAAACTCCGGTATTACCTGATGGATATTTCTTCTTTCTGACAAGTATAGTTAAAAAACCTTTCGTGTCACCCAAAAGTCGGTGACACGAAAGGTACAAAAATCTGATTATCAACCAAATAGAAAATGCATGTTTTTTGGTGACGAAGTCAGGAGAAGAATACGTAATCAAAAGATGTCATTTACGGCCCTAATGACCGATTTGGGTTTAACCCAATTCGGGCGTTAGGACTTATTGAATTTTGTTTTTTAGCAAAACAACGATAGCCAAAAGGGCTGGCACCTCGTGAGAGGTGTCAGCCCTAATATATTTAGCTTTAAAAATGCCTACATTCAATTTGAGACAGGTCTTACAGGTAATTTATAAACCCAACTAAAAATCGTCATAGAATTATTATACCTTGTGAAGTCTGCGCTCATATCTTTCTTCCATATCTCAAAAACTGGTGTTCGGGGGTCTACAGACCCTTTGTTCAAGTAACTTTCGCCAATCATGCAGTAGCATACTTCTCCCTTATGGTTAAACTTAAAGTCAGTAGTGGGGTCATAGAAAGCCTCTTTCATTCCTGTAAATGGGAAAACAATCGATTGCCCATTTTTTTTGCTTTTCACTACAGCAACAAAAACTCCATTCAGCTTTTTCAGAGAAAAAGTACAATTATCTATCAATTCCTGAAATTGTTTTTGTGTGGGCAATTTCCATTTCTTCCCCCATAGGACTGATGCTACATCATTGCCCGTCCCACAAATATTCATGTATTCCACATCTGCAGGATAAGGAATATTCCATTCCTCTGTTGTTCTTCCCCAACAATAGTATGTTCCAGTTTCTTCTGGTTCTTTTGCACCGATATTACATGTTGCCCACTTAACACTCAGTCCCAAATCTACGTATTCATGGCCCAATATAATACCTGTTAATTCATCATCATTATCATCATTACCATCATTCTCATCTGGCATTCCGTTTCCTGAAACAAGAGAAGCGTCTTCTGCAATATTACGGAAACTATTCCAACTTTTACTTTGTTTATAAGCTACTATTGAGCCCTTAGGCACATACAAGTTCCACTTGTTTTGATTATTAGCAAAGACTCCACCATCGTCTGCTATCTTTAGCGGGATACCAAGATTTACATATATGTTACCACCAGACTCACTACCATCAAAGGCATTCCTGCTCAAAGTTTTCAATCCTGTTCCTATTGTTACATTTGAGAATGTACCGGTAAAAGCCAAATTACCTATAGATTCTACAGAATTAGGTATTCTAATTGTCTTTGCTTTAACATAAAAAGCAGCATTACCAATAATCTTCAATTTTTCGTTCAAAGTCAGCCCCGACAGTTTCCAACCCATAAATGTATATGCACCAACTTTCGTTACGTTTTCTGGTAGTGTCAAGTACTTTGTCACGGGACAGTTACAAAACGCATAATCCCCAATCTCTTCAATTCCGTCACCGAGAATAACCGATTTCAAATATTGGCAGTTCTCAAAAGCGCCTTCTTTTATATAAAAGACATTGTCTGGAATTATCACTTTTGTAATGCTTGAACCTGCGAACGAACCAGCCCCAATGCTTTTCAGTGTTTTCGGTAGTTCTACTGTCGTCAAATATTGAGATTTGTAAAACGCAAAATTACCTATTGAGGTACAGCCTTCTTCGATTCTGACTTCTTCAATGTAGCAATCATGCCATGGCTGACTCTTTGATGTAAAATCTCGCATTTCACCTTTACCAGTTATCTCAAGGATATGAGTTTTCGGATAATAGGCATAATTTAAAGAAGAACCACAACTTCCTGTTTGAGGAGATATTCTTTTGATTAAATCCTTGTCTCCATAGTTGAGCGGAGATTGGTAGAAGTATGTGTTATTATGCACAAGGCGATTATTCTTATATCTATACGTATAAGTGGAGCCATCTCCATACTCTAATATTACGTTGTTTCCTGAAATTTTATAGGTAAAATAAGTATAGTCGGTAGTTCGGTTATTACCAAGTTCGGAATCATAATCCTTTTGAATCCAATACAAGACACCGTTCTTGTCAGATGTAAAATAAAGAGTCGTTGATTCCAAATCTGCCCAGATATGTTCATCGTCTCCAACATCATATGAGAAGTCTGTATCACAATACCATTTGTTAGATTTCAGAATAGTAATTAGATTTCCGTTTGTTCCACCCTCATTGCCACCTTCGTTATCACTAGAACTGCAACCTACGAGTCCCAGAGATGCAAACATAAATAAAAAGGTGTAATATATAATCTTCTTCATTTTGTATATTGTTACTTTTCTTGCTTATTTTTAATATTATCTTTAAGTTTATGATGTGAAGATGAATGGCAAGTAAAAAAATCCAAGCAACCCATTTTCATCACTAAAACCAAGCACTCATACGTGTCGTGCGCAACTACTTAATTTACATTTCTGTTATAGACTACTTGTTATGAAACTGTTTTCTATTGTTATATTAATCCTATATCTTTTACTCGCGACTCAAACTATACACACCAAGATGATAGTATTTTCCAGAGGGATTATTATACCCATACACGTGTATACTCACCTCACCAGAGGATTTATACTGTATTGCTCTGATTGCAGTTCCATTGTCCAACTTGTATAAAGGCAGAACAACGTCATCTTTTTCTGTTATAACAGTAAGCATTTCTTTACCTGACACAATTTTTGATGTCTGTTGAGTTCCGTCAGGAAATTTACAAGTAAAGCTATTGTTACCAACAATAACAGAACCATTTTTGTTTGTGTAACTTTTATACGTTCCAAGTGGTACAACCATATAGGAAGTCAAATTATAGGTCTTTGGCGTTTTAAAAAAGGTATCACTTATTTCATAAAACTCTAGAATATAATTGTTCTCCTTTATCTCGTCTTGAGTAGTAGGTTCTTCCTTATTGATTTTATTTCCATGTATATCCATATCAAAAGCTATCCAATTACCAGCATCATTTTTATATTCAAAGCCATCTAATAAATATACAATTGACTTATACAAAGAACTTGAGGGTATAATAACTCGTCCCTTGTCATTCATAATGCCAATTCCTACATTATCTTCGAATTTAAAATATGTTCCATCATCTTCTTCCCGTACATAAATGTTATTGTATTTTGCTTCACAAATACATCTTCCGTCTTTTGTATACAATCCTTTTTTCCCATTCTTTTTGACATAAAAATATCCATCGTCATAATATATGGATTCATACCTTTCAGAAATCAGAGGTTTCCCGTTAATATCTTGCACACCACAATTTACAAAATCCGTCCCATTCCATGTATGTACTTTATACCAAGAGAAACCATCGTCTTCTTCCATCAGTTTTTTTTCTCTTTCACTCTTTGTTTTTGTAGTAGTACGATTTGAGGGTGCGTTAGTGCGGAATTGCTGATTATAGTTATAATTCTGCATCGCATTTGCTATTCCCATCAGAACACCGTCCCAGAACTGTGCATGGATGTTAACTGGGCATACCCAAAGCACAAATAATAAAAAGTAGTAATGTTTCATCGTTATTTTTGTTTTTCTAATACTTATTTTGTGTTACAACAACAGCTCACCCCATATCTCTCACAAAGCATCGCTAACAGGTGCGTTGTCTCACCTCATATTTGAGTAAGCATGGTTGGCGCTTGTTTTCGTGACGTGAGACACGTCACCTACCAATGCTCGTTGTTCTTTATTTTCCATCAACAATATAGTTATACACTGTGACGACATCGGCGGAGTTGATTGTTCCGTCACCGTTCACATCGGCACGGGGTTTTTGCTCTGCATCGCCACCGCCTTTGCCGATGATATTGTAGAGGGCCACCACGTCGGTGGAATTTACGATGCCGTCAGTATTCACATCAACGAGCGAGGTGTAGGGCAATATGCCGGAACTGTCCACCCATTCAAGTGTAGGGAAACCATCAACACCAGTAACCCATCTGCTACAATCTTTAGGAACATTGGCATTCAATTCCATAAGGACTTTCTGAGATTTCATCTGTTCTTCGCTACAAGACTGATAAGCCAATTTGGCACTACTTTTTTTACTTCCATAAGCCTTTGGGCAACTTGACTCAAGATAAAGAGAATTCTTTATATATCCTCCATACCAAAGCCATACGAATGCGCCACTATTGTTATCTGCATCAATAATTTTTCCATAGTTCACACAGTTTTCAATTCCTCCACCATGTAATGCGGATGCAATTCCACCTAATTCACAACGAGTTCCCTCGTTAGAACATATAACCCCATAATTAATGCAATTTTTTATGGTCGCCTTGTTTCCCCACAAAATTCCACCTCCCACCTGTAATGAGTTTAAACTACCGGTATATTTATCTACAATTATGGTGCCATAGTTTATGCAATCATAAATACTTACATATTTGCAATAATTAACCAAGCCTGCAACATTAGTACCACTTATTGTGCCAAGATTAGAGCACTTCTTCATCGTAACACGAGCATCATCTGTAATTAATGCGATTAAACCAGCACTCCTTTGATTTGTTACTGAAACATTAGCATAATTATGGCAGAATTCAATGTCGGTATTACCACGGATAGTTGTTGATGCAACAGTTGCTATGATACCTGCACAATGAGTGTAATTACTATGAATATAAGAATCTTTTAAATACAAGTTCTTAATATATGGAGAATTTGTTATCGTTCCAAATAGAGCAACACCACCATCAAAATTATTTTCAACAGGGTTATTGCGATTTATGTAGATGCCAGAAATAGAGTGTCCTGCACCGTCAAACGCTCCAGAGAAACAGCTGCTTGTATAGTCATTCTTACTTCTCATTCGCCCTATTGGTATCCAAGGCTCGAACTCACGACCATCATTAGGTTTTCCTGTCTCTTCGTTAATAACATTCTTATTTATTACTATATCATTGGTCATTTTAAAATAGCAACCGGCAAACGTGTTGCCCTTTCGACATTCATCCGAAAGATATCTCAAGTCTGCTGCCGTTTGAATAAGATAAGGAGAGCTTTGTGTTCCATCTCCGTGTAATGATGCAGAGACTTCACCTCGCAAAGGATTTAAAGCATCAAGCTCGTCTTCTGAAGCATACTCAACATTAACGGTCGTTGTTGCAGAAAATCCATTGTCGGTTTTTGCAACAATACTCGTATTGCCAACCCCTACGGCTGTTACCACACCTGTAGAAGAAACTATAGCAACATCTTTATTTAATGACGACCAAGCGATTTCATTTTGTGCATCACTTGGGGTCAATACAGCTTTTAACGTTCGTTTTTGTCCTGTTTTCATTTTAAGGCTACTTGGAGAAATTGTCAACCCTGTAGCCTGTATTTTTAGTACCGTTACAGTTGCCACTGCTTTCAAACCATTGTCTGTTGTCGCCGAAATCTGTGCAACGCCTTTAGAGATGCCTTTTACAAGACCAGCAGAAGACACTGTGGCAACCTTTTCATTTGAAGATGCCCATTTTATTTCGGCAGAAGCTCCGCTTGGAGATAAATTTGGAACCAATGCTTTAGTCTTTCCCAAACCAATATTTGCAGACTGTGGAGTAAGGCTAATCGCAGTAGGAGCAATGTATTCAACATCTACCTCGCAGACCAAGTTAGGGGCAATAATAGGGTCACACACAATTGTGGCATGTCCACTTCCAACCGCAGTAACTCGCCCTCTGTCATCTACCGTAACCACATCCTCATCGGTTGACTCCCATGTAGGTTTTCCATAGGAGTCAACTTGGTTGCAAGTCAAACTTCTTTTCTGACCAACCTTCATCTGCAAAGATTCTGCAGAAAGAAAAGCCTCACCAGGGATACACGTAATTCGGAATGTTTTCGTCCCTGTACTGGCGTGCATGTTATGATCATATGTGCCCAAATACTCAAAGACATAGTTGCAAGTGACAGTTGCAGAGCCTTCAAAATAATGAGTAACCTCTACTATTGCACCAGCTTCTGATTTGTCAGTAAATTTCAACCCTTTATTACACGTCCAAGTGGAGCTCCTCACATATCCTTTAGGTGGAGTTACCGACAAGTATTCCGTATACCCAACCTTCATTGAATATTGTGCCAAAGCGTAACAACTATAGATTATCAGACAAGTTACAAACAATAATAAACGTTTAAACATAATTACCCGATTTAAAAATATATACAACAACTAAATTCGACGACTCGATAATTTTGGTTCAACTGAAAAACCAAGCACTCATACGTGTCGTGCGCAACTTCTAATTGTTTGCTTTTGTTATTTTTATACAAATTAATCTGTCTCCATACAACACTAACAGCTCACCCCATATCTCTCACAAAGCATCGCTAACAGGTGCGTTGTCTCACCTCATATTTGAGTAAGCATGGTTGGCGCTTGTTTTCGTGACGTGAGACACGTCACCTACCAATGCTCGTTGTTCTTTATTTTCCATCAACAATATAGTTATACACTGTGACGACATCGGCGGAGTTGATTGTTCCGTCACCGTTCACATCGGCACGGGGTTTTTGCTCTGCATCGCCACCGCCTTTGCCGATGATATTGTAGAGGGCCACCACGTCGGTGGAATTTACGATGCCGTCAGTATTCACATCAACGAGCGAGGTGTAGGGCAGGATGTTGGGGATATTCTTCCATAAGTCGGTCTGCTTGAACATCGGCACCATATCTCTCAACACATAGAGGGTGTCTATGTTACAACCCCGACCGAGATTGACCGGCTGCAGTACGAGAGGAGTAAGATAGGTCATCTTCTTCAATGAATCACAGTACCTAAAACAGTCGTTGCCAAAATTTACGGTACCCATAATCTTGACATCACGTAACTCATAACAATCATAGAAAGCATAGTCTTTTATTTCTGTTACAGAGGCCGGTATCATTACGGATTTCAAACCACGCAAATAACCAAAGGATAATTCCCCGATTGTACGCACGGAGTTTGGAATTGTTGTGTTTTGGCAAGCGTTCAACAGAGTGTTGGTCTTTGTCTCTATGATAGCATTGCAATTCTGCCGACTGTCGTAGACTTTGTTTGCCTTATCGACTACAATGTCTTTCCCTAGAAAAAGTTGACTCGCAAAATCAACAATTATGTGGAAGTACAA
>USTH01000014.1 GCA_900557555.1 uncultured Prevotellaceae bacterium
AGTTTACCCAAATTAGCTGTTCGCTATCCTAATAGGTTTTCGGACAGCCTCCCCCTTGGGATTTTATGTTCTTTTGAGTTTCGCTATACGCCTACATATAACAACGGCCGAAAGGAAACTCTCATTAGTGGTGTGGTTTTTTCTGTATCTACCACTCGGTCTCACTCCACCCTGCATCGTTATACCATGCGGTTGACTGAAATTGCGTGTTAAAGGCAGGGTAGCCATGTTTGCCGTCAAACAATGCGCGCGGTATGAACATCGACACTCCGAGAATGTTGTCGCGGTCATTGACCTTTGCTGGCAGTGGATTGTCGTTAACGTATGCCATGATGAACGATGGTGAGGCGTTGCAATGTATAATACTTTTCTTTGCCACCCTGAGCCAAGCCTGATAATCGTCGTTAGAGAGAATATGCTTCATGGCACTGCCCATGTCGAAATAGTCCGGACTGTAGGCTATGGCGTGAGAGTAGTATGTCTGGATGTCATTTAGCTGTGGGGTGGTCTTGTTGGCAAACACCTTGGCGACAAGCGGAACCGTTGTCTGCGCCAGCTCCTTCAGGTGGGCGGTTTTTATAACGGAGTTGACGTTGCCGAAATCTTTGTAGTACTTATGCAGACTGGCGTTGTCTACAGCGTCATAATAGTATTGGCTGGCAATGAGTGACACGTTGGCATCGCTGGCAGGATATGCGAACAGGGCTTTGGGTATTAGGTTTGTGTAGTAGCCTCCGTAGGCAGATGTTGATGTGGCGCTACCCACAACATAGTCGGTGACGTCCTTGAGCTCATAGGCCACTTCGATGTTTTGCATCAGACATGCGTCGAAGAAGATATAGTCAAGGTGCACTCCGCTTCGGGCAATGGCTTGTGCCATGTCACTTATGTTCATCTGGGGTCCCGTTATTCCTGATGCATCTGTGTCATCAGACAGGTTGCCGCCCGGACCTACATCGATGCCAAACGAACGGGCGCTGAAACCATTTGATCGCAGAGTGTTGACGGTGTTGCCTGTGACGAGCCAGCCGTTGCCATGGCTCCAAAGCACCAGACCGTAGCTCTTGGAGGGGTAGTCTCTATCAATGGTTTTCAATACGGAATACAGGGTGGCGGGATCGGTGGAGTATATGTCATCAGACCATGTCAGGATTTTTTCGATGACAGTACGTCGACCGTATTTGTAGATGCAATAAAGGCGGGGCAGTTTTGCATCGTCAATAAAAAGAAAGACATTGTCAAGATTGTTAGTAAGCCTACTTGCACCCTCAACAATCTCCATGGAGTCAAGTCGTGAAGCTCCGGCTTTGCCAAGACTGTTTTGGGCGGCAAGATAAATAAGCACAGAGCGGCGGAAAGTTGTGCCCGTTTCCCGCCGTGGTGAAGTGGAATCTTCGCTGTCGCTGCAGGCTGTTGTAGCAGAGCACATCATGACAGTCAGTAGAATCAGGATGAAGTTTTTTATTAGTCTTTTCATGTTGTCAGCGGTGTTAAGTGTGGATTTGTTGTTGTCAGATTTCATCGCTTTTTGCTCCAAACATAGGGTCAATCTTGATGAGTGCGGTAACAATGGCAGTCAGCAATGTGCAGGCCATCACGACTATGAAAAACGTGGGGTACCCCCAACTCGTTTGCAGCAGTCCTGCAAACATGCCCGGCACCATCATGCTTAGCG
The DNA here is from genome assembly GCA_900557555.1 of uncultured Prevotellaceae bacterium. Lineage (GTDB taxonomy): Bacteria > Bacteroidota > Bacteroidia > Bacteroidales > Bacteroidaceae > UBA6382. The sequence goes on from USTH01000014.1 coordinate 1,676, forward strand.
CCATGAAGCCCGTGCAGAATGCGTAGTGGCTTGTGGCGGAGTCTCCCTTTGCAAAGTAGAGTAGAAACATCATATAGGCGGTAAATCCAAAGCCGTAGCCTGACTGCTCAACAAACACGCATGCGTTGATAATCCAGAGGTTCTGGGGCTGCAGATATGCCAGATAGATGTAGACGGCATTGGGAATGGAGATGGCGGCCACCATGGGCCACTTCCATTTGCCAAATCCGTCACGGGCAATGGCTATGCCGCCAATGATGCCTCCGAGCAACAGACCGATTACACCCACCGTTCCCTGTGAAAACCCTACCTGTGCCGTGGTCATACCAAGGCCTCCTGCCGTAGCACTGTCAAGAAAAAACAGTTTGCTAATGGGGGTGAGCAGAGCCTCGGGGAAGCGGTAGAGCAGCATGAAAAGCAGTGCTGTTAGAATTGCGGGTTTCTTGAAGAATGTGACAAAGGTGTCCATAACCGTGGCGTGATGTTTTGCAGGACGGTCGGTCTTGGGGTGTGGCAGGCAGAAGCAGTGGTAGGTTGCAAGCACAAGAAACATCAGTGCGGCGATGCCGAAAGTCACTCCCCATGCTTTTGCCGGAACATTATAGTAGGTTTCGAGGCAACCTGCAATCATTATCAGAACCCCCTGTCCCAAGATTGTAGCCACACGGTAGAAGGTGCTGCGCACGCCTACATATAGTGCCTGCGAGTGAGTATCAAGCTGTAGCATGTAGAAGCCGTCGGCGGCAATATCATGTGTGGCACTGCTGAAAGCGGTAATCCACAACAAGGCAAGCACCCATGCAACCGAGAAACTTACAGGCAACATAAAGGCAATGCCTCCCAATGCGGCTCCTATAATCATTTGCATGACACAAATCCAGTTCCTCTTAGTGCCAAAAAAGTCTACGACGGGACTCCAAAACGGTTTTATGACCCATGGCAGATAGAGCCATGCAATGAAAAACGAGCTGTCGGTATTGTCTATACCCATGCGTTTGAACATGCATAGGGCAACAGTGACAACTATAACATTTGGTATTCCCTCTGCCATATAGAGCGAAGGTATCCAAGTCCACGGTGATTGTTTTTTGAAACTCATGTTGTTATGAAAGAATCGTCTTTATGCGTTTGTTGTCTAATGAAGTGAGAAAGGAAATGCTCCTTTGTCATCTGTTGGAATGGTCTGTAGTGTTGTGTGGGGGTAGTAGTGCTGTAGAATCTGTTGATAGGAGTATCCCTTGTCTGCCATTACTGCGGCCCCTATCTGGCAAAGACCCACCCCGTGTCCCCAGCCTTTTCCATGAAGGACGAAGCTTTTGGGAATGCCATTGGCATCCGTGTCGGACGCATCAACGGTGAAGGCCGAACTGTATAGGTGGCTTTCGCTGAGGGAGGAACGTATGGTCAGTTCCTTGCCTATGGTGAGATGGCCGTTTGTGCCGTCAATGAACAGTTGGCTGATGCGTCCGCTTTTGCCTCTCTTGATGGGGTGCAGAGCACGCACTTGTCCGATGTTGCGTTGAAGTTTCTTTTTTAGAAGTTCTTGCAAATGTTGTTGTGTGAGGCTCACTGTCCAGCGGTAGAAGTCGGTTGTTTCAAGGTCATAGCTGTTGAGCACTTGCTCCAGAATTCTCTTGTCGCAAGTGTCGCAGAAAGCGTGTCCAAACTGTGGGTCGGTATCGGCCACGGGCTGCAGATACGGCACGTTATAGTCTTCCCAGCAGGTGGCATAATCTTCTGTCATACCCCCACAACATTTAGAGAAACGGCAGTCACACACTTTGCCATCGTAGGTAAGCACCTGTCGTGCGGTCTGTCTGACAGCAAGTTGTGCGTTGGGGTTCGTGATGCGGGTGATGCCCTGGTAGCGTTGACAGTGGTCATCGGCGCATACATCGTAGAGCGTGTGATCTTGATGATCCTGCCATGTTATTATGATGTCTGACGGAGCGTTTGGTGGTGTGGTGGCATGTTGGTGTGGCATCGCATGATGCTCCTTCTGCTTGATTGCCCACGAACGGCTTATCACGGCCGCCGCCTTGAGAAACTCCATGTGAGCGGTAGGTTTCATTTCACTGCTTATGACCGAAACGAGATACTCTTCAATTGGCACGATGTTGACGGCGGTGAGATCATCGCCATCACTGATCACTCTCAGTGTGCCGCGGAATGTTTGGCTCTCCTGTCGCTGCCAGTGGTAGTCTATGCCAATAGTGACATTGTGGAGTGTGAAGGTGGCACCCGAATCTGACGGCACAAACTCTGTGGGGCAAGATACAACAATGTCCCTTCTGCGAATGGGCGCACCATTGCATGTCCACGCACCCTGGAAGCTTACGTTGATTCTTGGTGCTGTGAGAATACCCACACTAATCATCGGAAGAGGCTTTTGAGAGTTGGTTGATAGTAGGTTGCAATTCTTCTGTGGAGAGTGCCACCTCTTGCAGAATACTTGTGATGGTCTTGGTGTTAAGACGAAGGAAGTCTTTCTGGTGTGGGGTGATGATAAGACCGCCCATGTCTACGGCTCCGGGACTTATGCACATATTGGCTTCACCATCTGCATAGTAGCAGAAAGGCCTAAGTTTGCGGCGCGGAATTATGATAACTCCCTTGCTCCACGCTATAAGGTTAAAGCGCGGCTCTGGTTCGCCTTCCACTGTGGGCAACGCTCTGACTATGCGCTCCACTTCAGAATGGTCTGTGGTGAAAAAGAAAGGGTAGGCGAAGCCTGTGCAATAAAATATTGTGTTGCAGAGATGCTTGGCAGACTGCAAATAGTAGTCAATGTCTCGCTGTAGTGGTATCTCGTTGAGTGCACCGGCCTGAAAATGGAAATGGTCTGGAGCCGATGCGCCACACTGCGCCCCATTGTAGAATACCACAAAGTGTTTCAAGCGTGAGGAGATGTCGGCAAGTTGTTCATAGTGTCCCGCCATGACTTGGGGTTCGTGAGCCATAAGTGGAATGGTGAAGTGATGGTGGAGTATGGGGAAGGGGTTGACGCAAAACTGCAGAGTGTGATGGTATGGCAGGTGGAGCTGTTCGGCAGGTTGGTTATCCTGACACAGAAAACACTTGCGTTTAGCAATGGTCTGGACATCCAATTTAGCTCCAGTTGACACTATGCGCGAGGGATTGTGCTGTGCGGTGAAGATGGGGCGCAGGGAAGTGTCATAGTCGAAGAAATTGGCACGCTCCACACCGTTATCCAGCATGGCAAAACGTTTCCGCACGTCATGCCATCGTTCCAGCTGGGTCTCAAAGAAGTCTGTCAGTTTCTTTTCGTCGACATATTTGGCACGAAGGTCAGTGCGGTGATATATTTCCTGAGTCCTTATCCAGTCTTTATAGTAGTTGTTGCGGTTTGTCTGGGCTACAGACAGGGCGGCATCAGAGTTGCCTTGCCAGCGTCGGCAAAGATAGAGGTTGTCGTAGATGCGCCCAATGCGATAGGAACGTGATATAGCCAGACCTACAGCATAGTCTTCGCCATAGCTGGTGTTGGGAAATCCTATTTGGCGCAACACTGGCACAAAGAATGCGCGTGGTGCTCCAAGCCCGTTGATGCGCAACGCATTGTTTGGTCCGTTCTCGTCAGTCCATTCGCGATGGTCAATCAGGCCGGGTGGCAGAGGGTTGAGATTGAAGTCCACCAAAGAGTAACTGCCTATGACCATTGCGGCATGGGTTTCGTAGAACTTGTCAACCACGCGCTGCAAGGTGTGGGGCGAAGAGTAGAGGTCGTCAGAGTCGAGTTGTACGGCAAACTTGCCACAATGTTCGGAGCGTATGGCGAAGTCCCAACAACCTCCGATGCCGAGGTCATGACGTTCGGGAATGAGGTGAACCACTCGAGAGTCTTCGTTTGCGATGTTGTCTATCTGCTTGGCAGTGAAATCTGTGGAGTGGTTGTTTACGACAATGACGTTGTATTTGAATGTAGTCTGCTGCTCCAGCGCAGAGCGGATGGCATCGGTGATAGTTTTGTCGCGGTTGCGCACAGGTATGACGACACTGGCCTCAAGTGCAAACTTCACATCAAGGTTCGCACGGCGAAGCATGGATGGGCGGATGAGCACCTTTTGTTCGTCAAGCCATTTGGTGCAAACGTTTTCCATCTCTATCTGCACTGAGCGCATAGAGGGGTTGACATAGTCAAACTGTTTTTGTCCACTTTGTCGCAAGTCGCTCTCCATTTCTGTATAGAGAAATTCGGGAATGTGTATCTTAGGGCGGTGCAAGTGGTCGGCATAGAGGGCGGCGTGGGTGAGCACTTGCCCGACATGAAACTTTCCATGATACACTCTGAGGCTTCCATAGTCAAAGTCGTTGCGTATGGAGCCAAGCTGAGAGTCTATAAGCGGGTGAGGTGTGGGTGAGGCGTCACTGGGTTTCAGCTCATAGTAGTCAGCATAGGCCATAGCATCATTCACAGATTCGCAGACCTGCACCATTCGTTCCATGGCTCGGTAGCCAAGACTGAGTGGTGAGGTCTTTGTGTAGATGAAGTTGTATTCGTGGTCGAGCGAGTTGATATACTCAAGAGTCTTTGAGCAAAACATGCATGCCTCTGTTGTTCGTATGGTCACGTTGCCGAACGTTGTTATCTGCTCGGATTTCAGTTTTAGACTTTGAGGCAAAGAACTGGGTTCATATACCACGATGGCGTCTGCAACACCTTGTGCCTGTATGCTCTCTATTGTGAGCAGGGTGTCAGAGGGGTTGATGTTGAAAATGTGGAAAGCTGTCGACATGTCGTGTGTGATGTGTTAAAGGTTCAGTTGGATTGTACAAGACGGTGTATGGCCACCTTCTCACCGACTACCCACAGCCGGTCATCGGGCATTATGATGCGTTGGGCTTTTGGCAGACCGATTTGCCCGTTGTCCTCCTCAAAGCCAATGAGCATACACTCATAGTCCTCGCGCAATCTGCTCTGACATACGGTTTTGTTGCACAAAGTGGAGTCTGTTCCTACTGTGATGCTTCGCAGTATGAGGTCATTGTCGTCTGCCAGAACTATATCGGGGAAGATGCTTGTGTTGATTGTCTCACAGAACGCCTTGATATTGTCATCCGAACCGATAATCTGTATTTTGTCCCCAGGAAAGAGTATGGCATCGCCTCCTGGCACGTTGATGCGTTGTCCGCTTCTAACAATGGCCGCCACCATTACGCCAGTTTTGTTTGCCAGATCGAGTTGGCGCAGGCTTTGACCTGCCAAGGTGCTGTTCATGGGTATCTGTATTATAGTGAGGTGGACGTCGTGGGTAAGCAGTTGGTCGGCGTAGGTCGGGGTAGCTTCGCCTGACCGCTGTGCTTGGACGTCACGGCTTTTCAGGTTGCGCATAAAGAGGTCTTCAAGTCCTTTGCTCCTTGTCTGTATACGGTGTGACATCATGATGCATCCCATGAGAGCAAAGGCTATGAGCCAATGCAGTATGGTGGAATAGGGCGAGAGGTAATTGATAAGGTAGAATACAAACGACGATGCTATCAAGTAGCGCACGATGATGGTGAAAATCAGCGGAAATCTATTGTATATTTTCTCGTTCCACAAGGCACGGAAGTCATCACTGTGGTTCTTGCGCATCACTATGGCTCTGACAAAAAGTGACAGCACCAGAAACGTAACAACGCCACAGAAGGCGTTGCCGTACCAATGGCCGAAGAGCTTGCGGCTAAGCGGCAGCAATGATGACAGGCTGATTGCCAGCATGGCTATGCACAGCACCGAGTAGGCCAGTGTCTGCTTCACAAGTGCATCTATCAAGCGGCGCCATGTGTTCTCGCTGTTGGCAGATGCAATGTAGCTCTCAGAATTAAGCACATGCCTGACACGGTAGGGCATGTGGTATTCTACTGCATCAGCGGCACGTGGAGCGAGACGTATCATGTAGGGCGTAAGGAATGTTGTTATCACAGATACGGCAACAACTACTGGATAAAGGAAAGGTTCTGTAACCTTGAGGCTCACACCAAGTGAAGCGATGATAAAGGCAAACTCTCCGATTTGTGCCATTGAGAAACCGCATTGTATAGCCACTCTGAGAGGTTTGCCAGAAAGCATAAAGCCCATAGTGCCGAAGATGGCCTGCCCAACGATGATGAGCAGTATAAGAATGACGATAGGTAGCCAGTACTGGCCTATGATGCCAGGATCAACCATCATTCCTACCGACACGAAGAAAATGGCTCCAAAGAGATCCTTCACGGGTGCCACGACAGTGTTGATTTGCTCTGCCTCAACTGTTTCTGCCAAAATGCTACCCATCATAAACGCCCCAAAAGCAGCGCTGTAACCCATGTTTACGGCAATGACGACCATGAGGAAGCAAAATCCCAATGCCATGATAAGCAGTGTCTCACTGCTCATAAGGGGTCTGGCTCTACGCAGAAAGGTAGGGATGAGAAACACTCCTACGATAAACCACAATATCAGCACAAATGCAAGTTTGAGGAGACTGTAGAACAATTCGGTACCCTCAAATTGGTTGCTTACGGCCATGGTAGACAGTATTACCATAAGCAGAATGCCCAAAATGTCTTCTACTACCAAAGCACCGAGTACTGACGATGCAAAACGTTGTTGGCGCAACCCCATATCGTCAAGGGCCTTGTATATTACGGTGGTTGACGACATGGCCAGCATTCCACCGAGAAAGAGGCTGTTCATGCTGTTCCAGCCAAAGAAGTGGCCTGCAAGTGCGCCCAGACCTATCATGCAGAAGATGATGGTGCAGGCGGCGATTACGGGGCTGGGCCCCATCTTAACGAGCTTCTTGAAACTGAATTCCAAGCCCAATGTGAACATAAGGAAGATGACCCCAATGTCTGCCCATGTGCTTACGCTGTTGATGTCGGCAATGGTGGGGAAGATGGAGAGGTGCGGGCCGCAAATAAATCCCGCTACAATATAGCCCAATATTAATGGTTGGCGCAGACGTTTGAATATCAGTGTAACGATTCCGGCCAGAACGAGTATCAGGGCGAGGTCTTGGATTATGTTGGGCAATTGGCTCATTTTATAGAACGAAGATGTTTATTGTCATACGGGGGGAGGTACTATCAGCTTTCCTGCCCTCTGTTGGCCTTGTAGTGTTGGTTCATAGACCAAAGTCTTGGCGGCATCCCCACATATTGCATAAAGTTCTTGCTGAATGCCGATGTGCTGAGGTATCCGCTCTGACTGGCGATATATTCAAGCAGAGCTTCGGGCTTTTCCATAAGTATGGTTTTCGCATACTCTACTCTGTGGCGGTTAATGAATTCCCGGAATCTCATGTTGTGGCGTTGTTTGATGAGCCACGCCAGAGATGTCTTGCTTGTGTTCATTTTTCTGGCCATTGATTCGAGCGTTATGGTGGCATAGAGGTAGACGCGGTCTTGTTCTATAAGCTTGTCGAGGCGCTGGCACATCTGGTGATATTGGGCGTTGCTTGGTTTAAAAGGGACGTTGTCGCTTTGGTCGGTGGAAGGGGCGAGGTGGTCTTCTTCCAAGGCACTCTCATTAGGATCTGTACGCTTCATGTGGCACGTGTAGCAGATGGCGTGAGCTATCAATGTAATGCTGAACATTATTGCTGCCGTCACCGCAGGGTGTTCGATGAGATATTGGTCGCCATATAGCCGCTTTATTCCGCAAACAATCATCAGAAGCACTATGGCGGGGGCAACAAAAGCCATGATTCGTGCCGACTGTCCTTTCCACACCTCTTTGATGTCCAACAGGGAGTAGTGGCTCTTTCGGTGTAACACGATGGCCGCAATGGTGATGTAGGCCGTTTGTATGAGTAGCAGAATGTCATACCATTCCATACAGATGGTCTTGTAGTAAGAGTAGATAGGACCTGCAAAATGTTCCAGTCCCTGACCAGTGCGCAGGGCATAGACATATTCATTGGCATGATGTTCTCCCATCAGAATCATAAACAGAATAGTGGCGATGGACTGTGATGTTACAAGAATAAACCATATAGGCGTGAGCCAGTTTATGATTTTCTTGCCGCAAAGTGCTCTGACATACATGGCGATAAACGGCAGCACTATGGGGCCGAAGATTTGTCGCACAATGTTGACCAAGGCTATGTGGCTCACTTTGGCGGTGGGGGAAAGGTAGATGCCTTCTGCAAGTATATGTATAGCACACAGCGCCAATGTGACCGTAAGGAGATTGTTGGTTGTACTTCTCTTCTCGGTGAGCATGATAGCTGTCCATGCAATCAGTAGCATGCCAGGACAGAGTAATGCAAAATATACGAACATTGGCGCTGTGTGTACTGTTGTTGTGGTGATGTCTCACACTTGTTTCTTGATGCCGTAAGACACTACGCGTATGGCTATTCTCTTTTTAAAGCTCGAGGTCGCAGTCGTGCATTTCGTGCCATGGCAGACCTTGTTTGTTGAGTTCTGCCATAAATGGGTCTGGGTCGAATTCTTCTACGTTGTGCACTCCGGGTTTGTTCCACAGGCCAAGGGCAAACATGCGTGCCCCGATACATGCTGGCACTCCTGTGGTATAGCTGACTCCCTGCATGCCGGTTTCCTGATAGGCGGCCTGATGTGAGCAGTTGTTGTAGACATAGTATGTATGCTCCTTACCGTCGTTGTCGATGCCTTTGATGCGGCATCCGATGGAAGTTTCACCGTCATAGTTCTCTCCGAGTTCCTGAGGATTGGGAAGCACGGCTTTAAGGAATTGCAACGGTACTATCTTGACTGTCTCCATGCCAGTGCCATCGGCTTTAGGAGCCGTATATTCGATTTCGTCAATGCGACTCATGCCAATGTTCTGTATTACGTCAAGGTAAGTTAGATATTGTTGGCCGAACGTCATCCAAAAGCGTGCTCGCTTGATTGTGGGGAAGTTGATAACCAGACTTTCTATCTCCTCATGGTGCAGCAGATAGGACTCTTTGGGGCCGATATTTGGGTAGTTGAGAGTCTGGTGTATCTCCATTGGCTCAGTCTCTATATACTTGCCATTTTCATAATACAGCCCTTTTTGGGTAATCTCGCGTATGTTTATTTCGGGGTTGAAGTTGGTTGCAAAAGCTTTGTGGTGGTTGCCGGCGTTGCAGTCAACGATGTCGAGGTATTGTATCTCCTTGAAGTGGTGCTTGGCAGCGTAGGCGGTGAAGATGGAAGTCACTCCAGGGTCGAAGCCGCATCCGAGTATGGCGCACAGTCCAGCCTTCTCGAAGCGTTCTCTGTAGGCCCATTGCCATGAGTATTCAAAGTGTGCCTCGTCTTTGGGCTCGTAGTTGGCGGTGTCAAGATAATTGCATCCTGTCTGCAGGCAAGCCTCCATTATGGTGAGGTCCTGGTATGGCAATGCAAGGTTCATCACTAAGTCAGGCTTGAAGCTGCTCATCAGTGCGATGAGTTCTTCGACGTTGTCAGCGTCCACTTGGGCGGTCTGTATGTCTTTGCGCCCTATGGCCTTCACTATTGCATCGCATTTTGACTTAGTGCGGCTTGCTATCATGATGTCTCCGAATACGTCGGTGTTTTTCGCTACTTTGTGTGCGGCTACGGTGGCAACGCCTCCGGCTCCGATAATAAGTACTTTAATCATTTGTTGAGAGTATATAAGAGTGTGTTGTTGTGTTATATTATTTCTTCGCTTCTGATGTTCATGGCAGCCATCATGGAGTAGGTAAGGATTTCTTGCCGGCATCTGAATCCTGTCACGGCCTGGGGCACAAAGAGGGTTACCGTTATGTCGGAACGTGCTCCTGATATTGCCTTGCGCAGTTGGGGAGCATAGCTGTCAGTGTCAGCCACGAGTATCAACTGGCGGGTGTCTTCGCTGTTGAGCAGGGCCGTCAGTGATTGTTCGTATAGGTCGGCAACGGTAACGTAACCTTGTTCTGCGCAGCATGAGGCAAACAGAAATTCCGCAATATTGGTCTTGATTGCTGTGGCGTTAAGTTCGGTGTCGAGGTTCGCAGGCAGACAGTTCTTAAGTTCTTTCTTACCGGCGGAGTAGATAAATACTACCTGCACTGTTTGGTTTTCATTCGGTTGCAGTCCTGCATCAAGTGACACGTAGTCCGTCCATCGGCTCAGGTCAAGCTTTTGCACACGGCGTTCGAGCATGCGCTCAAAGTTTACTGTTATCTCAAAAGCAGTGCGGTCGAGGTAGTCGGCATCAACAAGTATTGTGGTTGTCATGTATGTGTAGTCTTTTAGTTGTTGTGGTGTGTGACGGTTCTATGTGTGTGGAGGAACAAGCTTGTTAACCACGATATAGGTGTCATTTTACCCATTTTTTTGCCGCCGGTGTGAGGTAGCTCCATGCTGACTGCAACTTGATGCTTCCCACAGGTTGTCCGCGGTCTGGTGAGGTTATCTCGCCGGCATCATAGGTCAGGCAGAGGCCGTCAGCATTGATGGCTGGTCCGTTGGCTGGCAGCGGAAAAGTGGTTTCTGCTATGCCGCTTCCGTTGGTCAGTGCTGTCTTGAGGTTGGCGAAGTCAACAACACCAAAAAAGCTGTAGAGACTTCGTGAGGCGGCCTTACACAACTTGGCTTTCTGCTTCTTGTTGACGATGTCGTTCCATTGCAGTATTTTGCCGTTTTGTTTGAGCAGTGTTATGCGGTCTGTTATCTGGCGGCGTTTGGCATCAAGACCATAGTGGGTCACGTCTATTACGAAAGTTATGATATGACTGGTCTCATATTCGCGCTTCACCAGCACTTCAAGTGTTAGCCCTGTTGCTTTGGGGTCGCGGGGCTGGTTTTTCATCTGTGTAATGATGTGCTTCACAAAGCTCTCTTCGATACTGCTGAGGGCGGCATCCTGCGTGGTCGCTGAAGACTTAATGCCGATAGCCTTGGCTGTGGTGGCACTGATGCGTCCTGAAAGATTGTCGCAAAGTGTCTTGCTCGCAGTTACTGGCATCTGTGCATCGATGGAACACTCTATGTTCCCACGGCTCAGGGGCACGGTGAGTTCGCTTGTCTTGTGTGCTAAAGTCAGCGTGTCTGCAGCAGAACTTATGGCTGAAAATGCCAGAACTACACACAAAGAGAAAAGTTGTTTCATCATAATGACGTACGTTAATATATATTTAAAAGCAAATGTACATATTTCTTTGCGTTTGCCCAAAGAAATGCCGCCCCATTTTTTTTAGAGGTAGCAAATCCTTCCGCGAGCTTGCAACATGTCGTTTCCCGATGGTGTTTCCCTGTTTTTCTAATGTCAGGTTACACGAATACTTTATTGGAAAAATGGAACGATGATGTGCGGAAGTTCTTGCCGTGCTTATTATACAAAAAGAAGGTCTGCTGCACCATTGCAGCAGACCTTCTTTTTGTATACCTATGATTTGGTTGGGTAGGCTCATACTAAATGTCGTATGATTTCTTCTTTGTCACCTGGGAGCATGTCTATCACTGGAATTTCTATCATGGTGTAGGCTCCAGGTTGTTGCTTGAGTGAAGCGCGGGCCACGTTTACGAGTACCTGGGCGGTGAGTGCAGGGTTGTTGATACTCATATTGAATTCAAAGTGTTGGTTGTGGGTTTTGCCGCTTACACCTTTGCGTACGAGGTTCACGCCGTGCCCCACATCGTTCAGGGCATCAACACTTGCCACTTGTTTCACGTGGGTTTCATCGTTTACAAAGTAGGGGTCAGCCTTGATGGCGGCTTCAACGGTGCTGAAGTCTGCACCGTCTTCAAGTTCAACATATACCATGCGGCGGTGTATGCCTGTGCCGACGGGAATGGTCATTGACAGGGCGTCTTTCACTCCTTCGATGGCGCGCACAGCCACAGAGTGCCCCATGCTTCGGCCTGGGCCGAAATTGGTGTAGGTGATACCTTTCGGTGCGAGACTCTCCATCAATGTGCGTACAATGGAGTCTGACCCCGGGTCCCATCCTGCGGAAATGATACTGACGGCTCCGTGTTTCTTTGCCTCTTGGTCGAGCGAGCGGCGGAGGTCGACAATCTGGGTGTGGATGTCAAAGGAGTCTACGGTGTTGATGCCCAATGCGAGGCATTCCTTGGCGTGTTCCTCCACTTTGCGTGTAGGGGTGGCAAGAATGGCTACCTGTACTCCATCGAGTTCCTTGATGCTCTTTACTACAGGGTAGGCAGCAAGTTCTGCTGGTTTGTTGTCTGTGTTGCGGCGCACAATGCCTACACACTCCATGTCGGCAGAAGCCTCAATGGCTTGTAGTGCATACTGTCCGATGTTGCCATATCCGATGATGGCTGCTTTAATCTTTGTCATGGTTATTGATGTTTAATTGTTGTTTTTTTCTGTTGCGCTGACAGCTTTGATTTCCAGATAGGTTATTTCTGCAGGCAGAGAGTCCTTGATGGCTCTCAGCGTTGCCTCAGGTACAGACTGGAGCAGCACTTTGCGGATAAGTTCCTGGTGTTGCTGGCTGACAATTTCGTCAAGGCCTATCTTGCTTTCTTCAACAAGTCTGGTAATATGTGTTTCAATGCTTGGGGGCTTGAGATTGCGTTGGGCGGCAATGTCATCAAGGCTAAGCCCACTGCGGTAGAGTTGCAGTGTTATTTCATGGCTTGGTGTCTTCGGTTCTTTTTGTTCCTTGCTCTTGCCGTTCTTTTTCTTCGCCCTCGGTGTGGATGGGGCGTTGTCGGTCTCTGTCGAACTATCTTCGCCGAGACTCTTGTTGAGGTCTGTTGTTTCAGCGACAGCCTTGCTGTTGAGAAAGGTCTTAATTGTCATGCCTTCAGTGGCGGCGGTGTGCAGGGTGCTGACTTTTATTTTTGTAGCATGCACAAGCTGCTTAAGGGCATTGGCAAACTGCTTCCCAGCCATTTTGTTGCTGAATGCAATATCATCGGGGGCAAGCAATGGACTTAAGTTGTCGCATATTTGTGTGAGAAAATACTGTGAGGCTGCCTTGATGCGTTTTTGCAGTTGTTCGTTTTCGGCGGGGTCTCCTGGACTGTTGGCAAGAGCCGTATATTGTATGGCGAAGCGGCGGCTGTAGTCGGGCATGTCGTTGCGAAACAACAGTTCGGCTTTTTCGAGTGGGGACGCAAAACTGTGTTGCGACAGAAAGGCGTAGCGCTTTACAACCTCCAGCAAGCGGGTGAGGGCGTGACTCAAACCTGTAAAGTCAAACAACTCGTTTAGCATGTCTACATAGTAGCTTCGCCTGAAAGCGGGCAGTTGCTGCCGGCAGTCGGTGGAACAAGCCAGCGACTGTCTAATGTAGCGCTCCACCTGAGGGTCGCAGATTACGGAACTCCTGTAGAGCGGTCTGGTGAGTACCAGGCCTTGGAGTGACCTGCATCGGCTCAGTGCCACATAGGCCTGACCGTGTGCAAACGAGTGGTTGATGTCAACAACAGCACGGTCAAATGTCAGTCCCTGACTTTTGTGAACAGTGATGGCCCATGCCAACCGCAGTGGAATCTGGCAGAACGTGCCATCGAAAGTCTCGCGCAGCTCACCTGTTCGGGCATCGAGTTCATAATGTGTGTTTGTCCATTCTGCTACTGACACGGTGATGGGTGTCTGTTGGTCTCTGCATTCCACCACCACTGAATCATTGACGAAATCGATAACCTTGCCTATCTTGCCGTTGTAGTACTCGTGATGCCCTGTAGGGTCATTCTTTATAAACATCACCTGAGCACCGATGCGCAGGGTTATGCACACGTCGGCTGGGTATGAGGTCTCAGGAAAATTGCCGTCTATCCGAGCCGTGAATTTCCGAGTCTTGCCGTTGAGTTGGGCAAGCTTGCCGTTGTTAAACGAGTTTGCAGTGTTGTTGTGGGTGGTAAGGAATATCCACTCTTCTTCATCTGGTGCGTTGAAGTCTGGTCTGTAGCACTGATTCAGCAGGCTGACCGAGGCATCGCTGAGCGTGTTGGTTCTGATCTGCGAGAGCAGTTCGATGAACTGTGGGTCTGCCTGACGGTAGATTTTCTTCAGCTCTATGGTGACAAACGATGTCTGTTGCAGCACTTTGGCCGAAAAGAAGTAAGGCGTGTCATATCGGGTCTTGAGTATCTCCCATTCGTCTTCTTTTGCAACTGGTGCTAATTGTTGCAGGTCGCCGATAAACAGCATCTGAACACCGCCAAACGGTTTGCTACGGTCGCGATAGGAGCGGAGGGTAGTGTCGATAGCATCAAGCAGGTCACACCTCACCATGCTTATCTCGTCAATCACCAGCAAGTCGAGCGTGCGCAGAATGTTCTTCTTTTGCTCGCTCATGCGGTAGCGGTTTCTGTGAGGCCCAGATTCTGTTGCGCTGTTTGGCATGAACAACCCCGGAGCAATCTGAAAAAATGAGTGTATGGTGACCCCATTGGCGTTGATTGCCGCCACACCAGTCGGGGCTACAACGGCCATGCGTTTGGGGCGGGCCTCCTTCAGATGGCGCAGAAAAGTTGTCTTACCTGTGCCTGCCTTACCTGTCAGAAACACATTCTGCCCCGTAGACTCGATATATTGGAGTGCAAGTTCTATTTCGGGATTGTCGTTCATATAACCTTGCAAAGTTATTGCAAAGTTGTGTCAGATGGCACACGCATTTTGCTAAAAAGCTTTTCTGTGGCAGCAAAATATCTGTTGTGCTGTGTCTTTGCATGTTGAAAGCGAATGAAATGTAACCTTTGAATGATAAAAGTTTTGGATGCGCATTGTCCAATCAACAATTCAAAGAATGTTGTTTTCTTTTGTTTAGATAAAAAGAATGCTGTAAATTTGTAGGCAACTAACCTATTATATTTTATTATATATCATGAAAACAATCTCTCATCTCTTTTTTGCGTTGGCAGTGATGGCGTTTAGTGTTATTGCTACATCGCTAAAGGCGCATGTTTTGGCCTCGCCCAATGCAACAGGTGTTTGCCAACTCAGTTCGCTTGACCTTACAAAGGTCACTTATTTCAACGATAACGGTAAAAACAGTGCGCAGGCATGGGGCGACCACGTTGATATAGTAAACGCATATTTCACTTATGACGGTCAGGCACCGGAGCTTATTACTGAAAACATGATGTGGAAGAACGTGTCAGAAGTGGTTGACATCCCGACGGCTCCAAACGGATTGGAATATATTCCGCTGTCAAGTCTTGACCTCTCCAAAACTTCGTGTGGGTGGGGTACACCTAAACAAAACCAAAGCATAGATGGCAACGCTCTTATCATAGACGGAACTGCCTATTCAAGCGGTGTCGGTACACACAGCCCCTCCCGGATTATAGTGAAACTGAATGGCTCTGTAACAGAGTTCCATGCAGTCTTGGGAATTGATGATGAAGTGACCGGCTATGGCAACTTTGATTACCGTGTATATCTCAAGGCGGAAGACGGAACAGTGAAAGAAGTGGTCAGTGGAACCATTGACCGTACCGATATCAAGTCGGCAGATATTCATGTTGATGTAAATGGTTGGAAGTACCTATATCTTGAAACATCCAATGGGCTTAACGATAATTGGGGTGACCATGTGGATTGGGCTAATGCCTATTTTGTTTTTCAAGACCAGAACTCTACCAGACCTTGCATTGTCAGTGCCGAAGATATAAGCAGCAAACTGGCATGTGCTACAATGGTGTTCTCACAGCCCAATGTAAGGTTTATGCATAAGATACGATCTGTAAATCCCGAAGCGGTTTTGTCGGTGAGTGGTTTGCCTGAGGGGTTGGAGTGGAATGCCAAACGCAATATTGTGGAGGGCATCGTAAGCCAAAACGGTCATTATGTCTATCATGTTAATATCAGTGCCAATGGAGAGACTACCGTTGAGGACGTGAGTCTGACAGTGTCTGATAATCTGGAACATCCTGTACCATTCATGGGGTGGCTGTCGTGGAACTCGGTACAAGACGAAGTGTCGGAGGACATTGTGCGTCAGCTAGTTGACCTCTTTCTTGAAAAAGGGCTGTATGATTGTGGGTGGAACACCGTGATATTGGATGACTGGTGGCATGCCAAAAGTCGTGCGGCCGACGGTTCTCCTCAGGCTGACGCCATACGTTTTCCAAACGGCATAGATGCAGTGTCGGCCTATGTGCATGGCAAAGGCATGAAGTTCGGTATCTACACAGATGCTGCCGAGACTACATGTGCGGGGGCCTTTGGCTCCTATGGGAAAGAGACGGTTGATGCCCAGGCCTATGCCAAATGGAAAGTTGATGTGGTGAAATGCGACTATTGTAATGCTCCGAGTGATGTAGAAACAGCAAAAACGCGCTATAAAACACTGGCCGAAGCTTTTAAGGCTGCCAACTACGGCACAATGCTGTATATCTGCGAATGGGGTGTGAGAGAACCATGGAAATGGGGAGCGGAAGTAGGTGGTCGCTGTTGGCGCGTATCGCAAGACGTGCGCGACTGCTGGACAGGCTCGGGTACGGGCGTCGGAGTGGTTCAGAGCATTCGCGACATGAAGAATCTTTCGGCTTATCAAGGTGTGAACCGTTTCAACGATGCAGATATGCTTTGCACGGCTTTGCATGGAAAAGGAAAATCGTCTAATGACCTTTGTGGCGGAACGGGACCGGGCATGACTCAAGACGAATACCGCACTCAATTTGCCCTCTGGTGTATGTGGTCTTCGCCCATGGCTCTGTCGTTTGACCCCAGAAGTAAATATATTACTGACGATGATTACGCCATCATGAAAAGCACCGAACTGATAGCTCTCAATCAGGATCGCATGGGACAACAGGCTGACCTTATATCTGAGAATAACGACCTCGTGATATTTGCCAAAGACTGTGAAAACGGTGATGTCGCTCTGTCGGTTACAAATATGTCATCAACAACCAAAACGGCAGTGTTTAATTTCGACGCGATTCCATCTCTCAATGCTGACAAAACTTATGCTGTACGTGACCTCTGGGAGCGAAAAGACCTTGGCGATGCAACCGAAAAACTGACTACCCGTGTGCGTCCTCATGCCACAAAGGTGTTCCGTCTGGCCGAAAAAAACTGACGCCACGGCTGTAAAGTCTCTGGATTCTGAGAACGAGATTACTGTAACTCCGGAAAAAGGTAAGGTTATTGTTTCCGTACCATTCGTTGATGGCATGAAAAAGCGTGTGCTCGTCTGTGATATGGACGGGCGTATAGTCAAGTCGCTCAGCTCTGACTCCGGCAAGATTGATGTGCCTATGCCAGATGGCGCATATGTTGTGACGGTTGCTTGCAACGCTCAAGTGATTGTCAAGAAAGTGATTGTGTGATTTGGCACAGACAAAGCCTTACTCAGACCGTTGGTAAAAATGTCTGTAAAAAGACGTTTTTTCCAATTAAATAAGGTATATTTGCATCAACGTTATAGAAAAATCATAATCACGAAGAAAAGTGCCAATAGGCATTAAGGCATAGAAAGAGTTGGGCGATATGTATATATATGTATTAGGGGCGTTATTGTTGGTCGTCGTGTCGGTAGTTTTTTTCTGGATAGGAAGAAAGATGTCGGAGAGTGGTGGCCTGCACGAACGGTTGGCTTTGTTGCAGCAAAAGGCAGATGAACTTCAATGCGAGGTTGATGCCAAAGCGGCCTTGGTTGACAGGCAGACATCTGAAATAAGACAATTGATGTCTGAACGCGACGTGCAGCACAATAATGCCGAAAACCTCGCCGCTCAGTTGGATACATTGCGCAAGGGCAATGAGCAGTTCCAGAAACAGGAGGCAGAGCGCTATTCCCGATTGACAGACAGCCTGAAACAGGGCTATGAAAGGCAGGTGGAAGAAATAAGGGAGGCCTATGAAAGGCAGCTTCGCCAAGCCAACGATAATGCCAAGATGCAGATGGACACACTGCGCGAAATGAACAGAAAGCAGGTGGAGGCGCAACTCAACCTCATCAGAGAACAGATGACGGCCACATCGGAGAATGTTCTCAAGGCGCGCCAGCAAGAACTCGGTGAGCATAACCGCGAGCAGGTGTCTAAAATAGTAGACCCGTTGCAGCAGAGCATCAAGGATATGCGAGAGGCTCTGCGCCACTCCAGAGAACAGCAGAACGATGCTCTGGCACGTCTTGATGAAACCATTAGGATGAGCATGGAAAAAAGTCAGTCGCTGGGCGAGACGGCCGACCGTCTGACGAGGGCGCTGACGGGTGAGGTGAAAGTACAGGGCAACTTCGGGGAACTGAAGCTCAAGCAGTTGCTCGAAGACCTTGAGTTGAAAGAAGGCGAACAATATGACACGCAGGCTACCCTGAAAGACAAGTTCGGAAAGACTCTGAAAGGAGATGACGGCAAAGGGCTTGTGCCAGACTTCATCCTTCATTTCCCCAACAGTCGCCATGTGGTTGTTGACTCCAAGATGTCGCTGACCGACTATGAACGCTACATGAATGCGGCAGACAACACCGATGAGAAGAGGGCTTTCCTGAAAGCCCACATTGACAGTGTCAGGATGCAGGTGAAGCGTCTGGCAAAAAAGGACTATACAAAGTATCTCCCTGACGGCTGCAATCGCCTGTCGTTTGCTATCATGTATATCCCCGTTGAAGGAGCGCTGAACCTTGCATTGTTCAATGATGCCTCGTTGTGGCGTGAAGCCTATGACCAAGGGGTGATGATTCTCGGTCCGCAGACCATGTACATGAATCTCCGCGTGCTTGAGATGATGTGGACTCAGGTGCGCCAACTCAAGAACCAACAGGCCGTGATGGATGCCGCCAACACCGTAATTGAACGTGTGCAGGACTTCGGCATGAGGTTTCGTGACGTGGAGGCCTCAATGAACGACACGGTCAACAAGATGGCGAAACTCAAGATAACCACTGCAGGGAGTGGACAAAGCATCATAACCGCAGCACGCAACCTGCTCAAAGCGGGTGCAAAAGAAAGCAAAAGGAAAAAATCTCTCCAAGAACTCGATGACTCCGTATTTATCGACTCCGAACACTCCTGAGTCGCTCCTCTGCCAACCAGCCAGTCTGCCTGTTTTGGGCTAAAAAGTGCTGCCGTAGAGATTTTTAGCGTTAATAAAGGTGAATATTCAAATAAAAAGACTTACCTTTGCAAACTGAACATACATAATAAAAACATCATGAAAACACATAGCCTTATGACCGAAAAACCAAGACACGTATCCACTATTCTTGTGGCAATGCTCGTTGTGGCGGCCATCTTCTCTCTGGGGTCTTGTAAAGACGAGGTTGATGAAAGCGACATGTTTACTTTCACGGGAAAGACCATCACGAGCTATCTGAACGAGAACTCTGACGAGTACTCATTGTATTCCTATATCCTTACAAAGGTGCGCCTTAGCCCTAAGTCAAAGTCTACTGTATCAGACCTCCTTTCCGCACGTGGCAACTATACTTGCTTCGTGCCTAACAACAAGACGTTGCAGGCCTACCTTGACTCGGTGTTCCAGACCAAAGATTACGATGTCACAATGATTCCGGATTCTGTTGCCTCCTATATAGCGCGCAACTCCATCATCGACAATGGTAACTCGGAAGCCTACCTCTCAACATCTTTTATTGTTGGCCCCCTTGAAAAAACCAATATGGACGACCGTTATATAACTGTGTCGTATGACACCATTGACGGAGGAACTTATATCAACAACAAGTCTCGTTTGGTGCAGTCCGACATAGAATTGACCAACGGCGTTATGCACTGCGTAGACAATGTTCTCGAACTTTCTACAGCAACCTTGCCGGCCTTGATTTCGCAAACTGATAACACACGCATATTTTCACACCTGCTCAAAATAACCTCGTGGGCAGACTCCATGCAGCTTTATCGCGACGACGACTACGAGTATAACCACGAAGAGTATGGCTATGATCAAGACGGCAATAAGGCCGCCAATCCGAAACACCGCTACTACGGTTATACGGCTTTTGTTGAGACCGACCAGACATTCCATGACAAATGGGGCATTGACCTTCCTGAAGTTGTCAATGGAGTAGTCACCAATTACGAAACTATTGTGAAACAAATTGAGGAGAAGTGCAGACCGTATTATTCCAACGGCTCGTCAGACTATCGCAGCCAAGACAATGCCCTAAACCAGTTCGTTTCATATCACCTCATTGAGGCACGTATTCCTTGGGACAAACTCGTAATCCACTACGCCGAGATGGGCTACGCCTACCGCAATCGCGATCAACTCAGCATTGACTGCTTTGAGTATTACGAGACTATGGGCAAGCATCGCAGGCTGATAAAGCTGACCGAAGGAGTGCAAACCAACGGCAAGCGCATCAACCGCTATGTGTCAAAACGCAACCTTAAGGACTATTCCGAGGTGACAGTCCCCATTCCCGGCATTCTCGTCAAAGAAGGCAACGAGGGTAATAACTTCAATGCTCTCAATGGGTTCTATTATACCATCGACAACGTGCTGCTCTATACGCCCGACGTGCCCAACAAGGTTCTCAACGAGCGTCTGCGCTTTGACATCTCATCACTAATGCCAGAACTCATAACCAACGGATACCGCCGTCCCATGTCGGCAGCCAACTCCACAGTCCACATTCCAAGGGGATATTTCAAGAACTTTGACTTCGACCCCTCTTGCTCCTACAACTATCTGAGTGGATTTGCCAGCACATGGCCCAATTTCCAGGGCGACGAACATAACGTGACAGGACAGTATGACATGACAATCAAACTGCCTCCCGTACCGTTCGAGGGCACGTGGGAGATACGTTGGGCGGTGCCCATCTTCGACTCCAGAGGTATGGCACAGCTTTATTTCGGCACAAACAAGAACAACCTCAAGGCCATAGGCTTGCCACTCGATTTGCGTCTGCGTCCGACAAACCCGTCAATCGGGTGGGAGGCCGACACTGAGGATGAATACCTCAATGATGAAAACGACAAGGTGATGCGTAATCACGGCTATATGAAACCGCCCATGCACGATGGAATATCAAACGGAGGTACTGTGACCGAATCGTTGCGCAACACCACATCATATCAGAATTACCTGCGTCTTCGCAAGATAATCTACACAGGCACACTCAAACCGGGCGAAGTGTACTACCTGCGCATCAAGTCGGTGCTTGAAAACACCAAGACACAGTTTGTGATGGACTGGATGGAGTATGCACCCAAGAATGTCTACAACGGCATCGAGCCGGAAGACAAGTGGTAACCCTACCGCTTAGTGGCTTAAGTATATAAGAAGTGCCGCACAAGGAGAAATCTCTCCATGTGCAGCACTTCTTTGTGTGATTGCGGACATTCTTACGGCGTAAACCCAATTCGGTCGTTAGGACTTGTTGTATATTGATTTTTTAGGAGAGCAGATGTTGCTTGTCGTTTTAGCGAATAATAGCGGGCTATTTTGAGCTAAAAACAAGCAGCAGGTGCCTTATAATAAAACAAAAGGCAATAAGAAGTAACAAAAAAAGATGTCATTTGCGACCTAATGAGCGATTTGGCGTAAAATCTGCGTCCTGCCGTGTCTCTTTCGGCCGAAGTGTTATTCCATTTCGGCCGAAACGCAATACCATTTCGGCCGATGGGGAGATTCGTTTCGCCCGAAATTAGTAGGAGACGTCAAGTTTTTTTGTAGTTGTAGCAAAAAAAATATTGGCGTGCCGTGTTTTTGGCACGCCTCTTGTATAGAGTATTGGTGAATTGCAAAAATTCAAGACAAGTAATAGGAATATAAACAAATAAAAAATATAAAGTTATGGGAAAGATTATAGGAATAGACCTCGGAACGACAAACTCGTGTGTTGCTGTGTATGAAGGCAGTGAACCTGTCGTAATTACGAACAGCGAAGGTAAGCGTACCACACCTTCAGTAGTTGGATTTACCAAAGAAGGTGAACGTAAGATTGGTGACCCGGCTAAACGTCAGGCCATCACCAACCCGAAAAACACCATTTACTCCATCAAGCGGTTTATGGGTGAAACATACGACCAGTGTGCAAAGGAAGTTACCCGTGTGCCGTTCTCGGTAGTAAATGAAGGCGGTTTCCCGCGTGTAGATGTTGAGGGACGCAAATACACTCCGCAGGAAATCTCGGCAATGATTCTTCAGAAGATGAAGAAGACGGCTGAGGACTATCTCGGACAAGAAGTGAAGGAAGCGGTCATTACCGTACCTGCATACTTCTCTGACTCTCAGCGTCAGGCCACCAAGGAGGCTGGACAGATTGCAGGACTTGACGTAAAACGTATTGTCAATGAGCCGACAGCGGCCGCTTTGGCTTATGGTGTCGACAAGGCAAACAAGGATATGAAAATTGCCGTGTTTGACCTCGGTGGCGGAACGTTCGATATCTCAATACTTGAGTTCGGTGGAGGTGTGTTTGAAGTGTTGTCAACCAACGGTGATACCCACCTTGGCGGTGACGACTTCGATCAGGTCATCATAGATTGGCTTGTCAGTGGATTTAAAGCTGATGAAGGTCTTGACCTCTCCAAGGATCCTATGGCAATGCAACGTCTGAAGGAAGCCGCAGAAAAGGCCAAGATAGAATTATCGAGCACCACTACCACTGAAATCAATCTGCCGTATATCTCGGCAGAGGGTGGGGTGCCTAAACACTTGGTAAAGACACTGACCCGTTCACAGTTCGAGCAGCTTGCCCACGGTCTGATACAGGCATGTCTTGTGCCATGTCAAAACGCCATTCGCGACGCCAAGATACAGACTTCGGACGTCGATGAGGTGATTCTTGTCGGAGGTTCGAGCCGTATACCTGCAGTGCAGACTTTGGTAAAGAACTACTTCGGCAAAGAGCCTTCAAAGGGTGTTAACCCTGATGAGGTAGTTGCCGTAGGTGCATCAATACAAGGAGCCATTCTTAACAAAGAAGAAGGCGTTGGCGACATCGTGTTGCTTGATGTAACCCCATTGACCCTTGGTATTGAGACCATGGGTGGTGTAATGACCAAACTTATTGATGCCAACAGCACCATACCTTGCAAGAAGAGTGAGACATTCTCTACTGCTGCCGACAACCAGACGGCCGTGACCATACACGTGCTGCAGGGAGAACGCCCAATGGCGGCTCAAAACAAGTCAATCGGTCAGTTCAACCTTGAGGGCATAGCTCCCGCACGTCGTGGTGTGCCACAGATCGAAGTAACCTTCGATATTGATGCCAACGGTATACTTAATGTATCTGCCAAAGATAAGGCAACAGGCAAAGAGCAAGCCATCCGCATCGAAGCTTCCTCTGGTCTCTCTAAAGAAGAGATTGACCGCATGAAAGCAGAGGCACAGGCCAATGCCGAAGCCGACAAGAAGGAGCGTGAGGCCATCGATAAGAAGAATCAGGCTGACTCCATGATATTCCAGACCGAAAATCAGCTCAAGGAGCTTGGCGACAAACTTCCTGCCGACAAGAAGGCAACCATCGAATCAGCCCTCCAGAAACTGAAGGATGCTCACAAGAGTGGTGACATTGCAGCCATCGACGCAGCTATCTCTGAGCTCAACAACGCATGGCAGGCAGCCTCTGCCGAGATGTATCAGCAAGCAGGTGCACAACCGGGTGCCGGAGCACAACCAGGTGCTGGTGCTCAGGCTGGTTCGCAAGGAGGCTCTCAAAGTGGTTCTTCCAAGGACGACATTCAGGATGCCGACTTCGAGGAGGTCAAGTAATGCCGAAAGGTAAACACATAATAAACAATAAGCAAAAGCGTGCAGCTCAATGAGTTGCACGCTTTTTGCGTTTATGGGGTTCTTGTTTCTTATGCCTTTGTTATGCGCTTGTTTATCGCTTATTTGCAGCACATTTGCAACACAACAAAAAAGTAGATAATGTGGGACTTGTTCCTACCAATACATACTAATGCATACTTAAAAGTAGAAAACATGCCAGCAATAGGATTTGAAATCAAACGCAAGTGTAAGGTCTGTGGTGAAGTGTTCCTTGCCAAGACTCTTGACAGCCAGTATTGTTCGCCTAAGTGCAGCAAGGTGGCTTGGAAACGAAAGAAGGACGCAAAGGAAAAGAACGAGAAACTGGATCGTTTGGCACAGCACATTCCTGACATTAGGGAATATGTGTCGGTGAAGGAGGCGGTGGCGATGTTCGGAGTGGAACGTACTACACTCTATCGGCTGATAAAGAACGGTACAGTTCCTGCCATCAACGTCGGCAAGCGGCTCACCCGAATCAAACGCTCTGCCTTGGAAACCATGTTCTTCACCAGAAAAGAAAGTCTTGCAGAAAGAGAGAAACCTGTGCCCAGAAGGTACAGTATGGAACCAGAGGACTGTTATACCATTGGTGAGATATGCAACCTCTACCATATCAACGACAGCTCGGTATGGGCGCATATCCGCAAATATTCCATTCCGTCACGGCAGATAGGCAATTATGTGTATGTGCCGAAAGAAGAAATAGACAATTTGTATAAATCAGAAGTAGAATAAACCGAATATGAAGAAAGCATTATCGAACACCAAGGTGACCGTGAAGCTGCGCAAGTCCGTTCACCATGACAACGAGTGGTATCTTTTCATCGAGTCGTACCCTGTGTATAAGAAAGGAGACAACAAGCCAAGCCGTGTGGTTGAGTCTGTAAACCGAACCATCTCCACACCACAATGGGATATGTCGTCCATTGCCCGTGTGCTGCCTGACGGCTCGTTCAACTACAAGCCGAAGCGTGACGTAAATGGCATTATCCAATGCAAGTCGCGCATAGACCAAGAGGCTTGCATCTATGCGGACAACGTGCGCAAACTCCGGCAGCATGAATATGACAATGCCGCCCTGTATTCCGACCGTGAGGAAGAAATCATTGAACAGAATGAACGTAGTGCACAAGACTTCATTAAATATTTCATTGACATCATAGACAAACGTCATCCCAATAGTTCCAATGCCATCATTGTGAATTGGAACCGTGTGGGCGAATTGTTGAAGATATATTCAGAAGGAAAACCAATACCTTTCAAGAGCGTAACGGTGAAACTGTTGGAAGACATCAAGATGTTTCTGCTTCGCGCTCCTTTGGGAGGAAACAAGAAAGGGACGGTGTCACGCAATACTGCCTCTACCTATTTCGCTATCGTCAAGGCAGGAGTGAAGCAAGCTTTCATTGACGAATATCTCACAGTGGATGTGAGTGCCAAGGTGAAAGGTATTCCATCGGAGGACAAGTTGCGAGCATCGCTCACTCTTGACGAAGTGAAGCGATTGGCTGATACCCCTTGCGAGAGTGATGTACTTAGACGCGCTTCTTTCTTCTCTATCTTGACAGGTTTGCGTCATATAGATATCAAGAACTTGAAGTGGAAGCAAATATCACAGACAAGCAACGGCAGTTGGCGCATAGACATCTCACAGATAAAGACAAAGGTGGGTGCATATATTCCCATTTCCGACCAGGCGTATGCCATGTGTGGTACTCGTCCTGAAGACGAGGAGCTTCTTGTTTTTGCAGGGTTGCAGAACGCTGTCTGGATTTCGAAGCCATTGAAGAAATGGATAGAGGCTGCTGGCATCAAGAAACATATAACCTTCCACGTGGCCCGACATTCGTATGCAACGCTCCAGTTCTTTTTTGGATATATCAATGATTTCTTCGAAAAAACCATTTATAATGACTCTGAGATTAATAATTTGGTCATCAATCAAATGAGACATTATATGTGTCTTTACGAATTCAAAGAAAATGGGTGGGTACTCATTGAGATGCTTACATGAAGTTTCTCCTATTTCTTTTCGAAACAGCTTGAATATGTCTTCCCATGGCATACCAAGAAAATCCAAATTGCCACAAATACATATACCTACAGGGTTATGTCTTGACAATTCGAATATCTTATTTGCATGATTCGTGATTTTATGCTTAGAAGATACCGTATGTGTAGCAGCACTATCTGCGGCAAATGCTACTCCTCTACGATTTATCGTACCAACAATTGCTGTCATACCAATATTCTATCTTTTAATAATTTCACTTAGTTTCTTTCCATCTGCGTCTTTCCAATCATCCCAGCCATTGCTTGGACGACCAAGTACAAAACTTGATGCCCCACTTGGGCTATCAAATGGCACATCATGGAGAAGGATTATCTGTCCTTTGTCATTTTTACAATGTTCTTTTACGAATAAGTCGCGTGAAGCTAAGGACCTGAAACTCTTTACCACTTCGGTCGCCAATAAACTTCCTTCAAGAAGTATGAATTTCCCAGTCTGCTCATCATAGAAGCCCGTACCTTGTGCTGGACGGTCAGAAGACTTCACAAAGTACATGTGCTCTGAACGAGTTTCTTGTTTCGCAGCCTCAAATATTCCACATCCATAAAATTTACATAGCAGTTGTATGTCGCGGAAGAAAACTTCCATATCATTGACTCGGAAAGGAGCAATGTTGGGCTTTCTGGGGTTGGCACCATTCAAAAGTTCATAAGACCCTGCGTTTAGGGCTGCTTCAATGCCAAGATATTCCAGATATTTTACATCATCACCATAAATCTTGTGATTATCAGAAATAAACACCAGTGCGATGCTCCAGAAATCTTTTTTTTGAACATGATCGTTCTTGCGATTAGCAAAATCTGTTGTTTGGCCTATATACGCTTGTGGCTTATTTTTATCTGGAGAACCAAGAAGAATGTAAAAGGCAGGTTGTCCTGAGATATCATTGATAGTATTGGCCAATGTGATTTCTTCGCGAGGAATTACATAGAGGTGACAAGTTGAATTTGCCCCCATATAGATATTTCTTGCTCCATCGAGCTTGCCATCAAGAAGCTCTGTATGTATGGTGAAAGTGTTCTTGGTCTTCATGGCTTTCTGTCTATTCTAATGAGTTCTGTATAATCTATATCAAGTAGATTAGCTATTTTTTCTATAGATTCCAATGATGGTTGTGAAGAATTGGTACACCATTTTGAGACTGTAGTCGGTGCACAGCCCAATTGTTCAGCTAACCATTTATTGGTTTTCTTTTTCTCGGCCAAAATCACTTTCAAGCGGTTCAAATCTCTTGCTTCTTCCATGTTTATTCTATATTATTATGGCGCAAAGATAATAAATTATTCTCAAAAACGGTTCTGTTTTAAGGAAAAAGATACAAATTAATGTGCTTTTAATGAATTATTTTCATTTCATAGACTATTTCTATAACCTGTTAGAATTCACTCGACGTGAACTAGTGGAATTAGGAATTGTTGTGAAGTTATTCGCTGACACCAATCATAGTTGAAGTTTTTACTCAATTTAAGACTGTAATTTGGCCACCATTGATGTTTTGTACGTTAAAATAATGCCAATATTGGCAGTTTTTTGGTGTAAAACTTGCATAATACAATAAAAAACAATATTTTTGTACCGTAAAAAATTGCCAATACTGGCAATAATATAATATAGAACAATGGAGATAAAAAGAGATCGATATCTAAAAAAACTGATTGATAGCCGTCAGAATGGCTTTATCAAAGTGGTAACAGGAATCCGCAGATGTGGCAAGTCGTATCTGCTGAACGTTTTGTTCTATCACTACCTATTAGATAATGGAGTGGCTGATGACCACATCATCCGCATTGACCTTGAAGACCGCATGAACAAGGAACAGAGAAATCCAGACACTATGCTTCACTATGTTCATGACAGAATCAAGGACAAAGAACTGTATTACATCATTATTGATGAAGTGCAATTGATGGATGAGTTTGTGGATGTATTGAACAGCTTCCGGCATATTGATAATGCTGACACATACGTGACAGGCAGTAACTCTCACTTCCTATCATCAGACATTCCTACGGAATTTCGTGGTCGAGGAGAGACTATTCATGTTAACCCATTGTCTTTTGCGGAGTTTTATTCTGCCGTTGGCGGTGACAAGCAGGATGCGTGGCGTGAATATTACACCTATGGAGGTTTGCCACTTATACAGTCTTTTGAGACCGAAGAAAAGAAAATCAACTACTTGAAGGGGTTGTTTAAAACAGTTTATTTGGCAGATATTATCGAAAGGCATAAAATCAAAAACGATAATGAACTACGTGAGTTGGTGCTTATTTTGGCATCATCTATTGGCGCTCCTTGCAATCCTACTAAATTATCGAACACCTTCAAAAGCGTTAAGAATGTAAGCATCGGTAGTCAGACGATTGCGAATTACCTCACCTATTTGTCCGAATCGTTCCTGCTGAACAAAGCTATACGTTACGATATAAAAGGGAAGAAATACATCAACACGCTTACGAAATATTATTTTTCAGACATCGGTTTGAGAAATGCCATCCTTGATATGCGCCAACAGGAAGAGACGCACATCATGGAGAACATCATCTACAACGAACTTATCACACGTGGCTATAGTGTAGATGTTGGAATGGTGGAAATCAAGAAGCAAGACAAGGATGGCAAGTGGGTTCGTATTCAACTGGAAGTGGATTTCATCGCCAGTCTTGGCAGTAAAAAGTACTATGTGCAGTCGGCATTGTCTATACCTGACAGAGAAAAGGAGATACAGGAATCTCGCTCACTTACAAACATTAATGATTCTTTCAAAAAGGTTATCATTGTGAAGGACCACATTATGCCACGTCGCAATGAAGAAGGCATACTGACAATAGGTCTCTTCGACTTCTTACTCAAAGAGGACAGCTTGGATTTATAATCATTCTTGTATAGCGCATAAATTATGGTGAAGATTTTCAAAATAATAGAGAAGATAGTTTGGATTATTGCAGCATTGACAATAGCTGCTGTCCTGGCAATGGTCTTCATTGGTGCTTTTGCTAATCTCGACAAAGCCCAGTTTGACTGGTCTTCTTATATTCCGTATTTCTATGGTGCAGCGGCTGTGGTTGTTCTCTATAAGATTGTTGTCTTGTACTACACATCCTTCTATCAGACAGAGATAGATGAGAAGACTTGGATGTTAGTCTCTTTGGACGATGAGATGAAAAAGTTTCGTGCCAATTCGCAGGAGGGTTCCCTTCCTGATGCCAAATTTGAGGCTATCATGGAAGCGGTGAAACAAATTCCACAAACTGATACAAATGCTATTTTGACAGTCCTTCAAGAGCGAATTCCCTCGGTTGTACAGACATTGGTTGACCAACAGGTTGCAGAGATTAAACGGAACCTAATGCTCGAAAACGAGAAACGGATGCGTGAAATCAATATTCTGTCTGCAAATGTTTCTGATGTGCTGGAAAGACGAGAATATCTGCTCAACCTTGAAGCAGAAATCAAGCGATGTCAGGAAGAAGAACGAAAGAGGCGACTGACCAATACAGAAGAGTACACTATGCTTGTATTCTCACTTGCTGGTACTCCTGTAGAAGATGTAGAAAAAGTATGCGACGTTGTCAAACTGTTTATTGAAACTGGCCAGGTATCTGCCAACAAGGATTTGGGCATTCCATTGAATAAGAAACTACGCAATGCTGAATTGAAACAGTTCGTCACTAATATAATAAGGTATAACAAGAAAGATAACCTTGATGGTGACTCTTTCCTCCAAACTGCGTTCTGCGAATGGTTCAGCGGTAAGAAAGAAAACATTGCCAAGAACTACTCCGTGCTCCCAAAAGATTCATTGGTGTCAAAGGATGGCGTGGAAGCTGATTTGGAACGATTGCGTAAAGAGCGGCTTATAAAACAAATATAATTTGAGGCTGGATGTAATGCCCTCAAAACTGAGGGCAAAAATCCTTTTTCTATCATATTAATTCATATTAAAAAAATGATGACAATTAATGAAAAAAAAGAGGTATTAAACAAACTAACAGATACTGAGTTTGGGGATATGTTTGGAAGGCTTTTGGGAAATCAAGGTTTTTCAAACATAAAGAATGAAGAAACTTCTATTATTTGTGAACAACGAATAATGGGGCGCACAACTGTATTTTTGTTTGTTCTTTACACAAGACGTTTAAGTGGTCTTAATAATGAAGACATTGTATCCATTTATCAAAGAATAGAGACTTTGCAGAATAAACATTCGGCAAACTCCGTATTCATTGTTTCTCGAGAAACTATTTCCGAGGGATTCAAACTAACATTGTCAAAGAACAGCACAAATATCAATCCTACCTATATTGAGAGAGAAGGATTAATTAGTTTAATAGACGAACATTATTCTGACTTTTGGCGTCACGATGATCAAAAACTTCTGGCATACGAAAAACAACTTCTAGCAGAACTAGAAGAGGATACAGAACTACGAAAGCTTAGTTTTTCAGAAGACAAATATAAAAAGAAGCTATCTTTTTTTGTTGAGCCATCTCTTTCACGCTGCTACGAGGACGCAAACACGAGAACTGTTGTTCGTAAGAAATATAGTGTTCGTGAAGTTGTTACATCTACATCCTCGGTACTTATTCAGGGAGAAGCGGGGTGTGGAAAATCCACCTTGCTCAAAAAAATAGCAAAGAATCTAATAGAAGATAATCCAGGAATTAAGGAAGGTAAAAAGAACTTGCCGCTGTATATTACAGTTCAAGATTTAATTGCAGGAGTAGACGACATCAAAAGTATTATCCAGAATAAATTAAATATTATTCTAGGAGAAGCGCCATTGTCTGAAATTAAGGATAATTATTTTATCCACATACTAATTGATAGTATGGACGAGTTGGACGAACTTCAATCAAAGATTTTATCACAACTCCAAGATGTTGAAAAAAAGTATGGCGTCAAATACTATATTGCATCTAGAAATAGTGATATCATTCTGCAAAATGCACCAGAGTTAGCTATTGAAATATATGACATAAGACGTTATAATCTTGAACAGATTAAACATTTCTTGGATGCTTTTTTTTCTGGCGAAGAAGGGAAAGCCAATAATCTGCTCTCTGCTCTTAGAGAAAATAAGATTATTGATAAGCTGCCTCTCACACCGCTTAATCTTTCGCTAATTTCAATATTATTTGAAGAAAAAGATTTCGAAATTCCCGCAACCATATCCGATATCTACGATAATTTTAACGCTCTTATTGTCGGTCGTGCTGTAGTGTCAAGTAAGGTTGAATTTATCGATGTATACTTCAAGGAGCGTATTCTTTCTATATACGCATTAGAATTGCTCAAACGACCAACTCATCAATCAATGGACAAGGATGAGTTTGTTCGATTCTTTGTTGATTATTTTGACAACAAATCACTTCCGATAAAGAAAGGAAATTTGTCAGATGCCTTAGATTACATTGTTAAGCATACAGGGATTTTATTTCTTAAAGAAGGGAAATATGTACAGTTCACACATGCTTCTTACATGGAGTATTACGCTGCTGTTGAAATATTTAAATTCGATAGGGAGTTAGAAAAAAGTTATATTGATAATTTCTATGATCCTAATTGGCAAAACTCGTCTATATTTTATGCAGGCAAGTCAAAAGATATGCCAAAATTCCTTCAAAACATCTTGGATAAAGTAAAAAATGGCCGACATTTTTATGATTATATGGCGGGCATAATGGGTTGTGGATATTTGATACAAGCTTTATATCTTACAGACAATAAAATAAGGAAAGATGTTGTAATAGAATGTTTGCGCCAATCTCTTTTATCTTTAGATGCAATAAAAATACTTGCCATAGAGAATAAAATGCTGTATAAGGATTATAAATTACCTTTGATTCAGGTAATAAATTTTATTTATTTCTACGAAGTATTTAACTCTATAACTCTTTTACAGCCGATGAAAATGGCATTTGATGAGTTATATGAGCGAATGAATAAGCTAGTTGAAAATGGTGATAAACGTGCTTTGACTGAGGCGTCAGGCATTGCTTATAACTTGGTAGAGCTAGCTTTTACCATGGACTCAAAACGCGTCGGTTCTCAAAAGGAACTCGAAACAGTCATAAGTTCAGATTTTATACTTAAAGATCCAAGCCTTCTACTCTTAACGGATTTTTCTATGGCATTATTAGGTAAGACAAAGTATGAAGGATTCAGAAAAGAATTGCAAAAAAATGTTTCAACACTAGCACCTGCTATTCGACAGATCATTGACCAGCCAATTCAAAAGCTTCGATTCACTTCACTTGATACAGTTAATGCACAAAGGAAAATAAAGTTGTTGGTAGAAGGAAAAACTGATGCGGAAATTATGTCACATGCATTTTCTGTCTTAACAGGTGGTTTTATGCCGTATTGGTCAATACAGCAAAGTGGACGCAAAAAAGATACTGGTTCTGCAGATGAAGTTAAGGAAACCATATTACATTCCTATCCTTTATTGGATAAAGACGATATAATCATTGGAATTGTTGACCATGACAATGCTGGTTTATCTGCCTATGGCTATTTGAAGAATGATTTTGAAGAAAAAATTCATAACACATGGAAAAAACATCATGACGGAGAAATCCATATGGTTTGCCTTCCTGTTCCTGGCGAGATGGATTTTTATCTAAAAACTCGACAAGAGGATAACTATTTTGAAATTGAACATTATTTCGGACATGACTATCTTTTGTCTAAAAATGTAATACGTAAAACTGAAATACCAAATATATACCAAGTAAACGATGGCCGTAAAGCAAATTTCTCTAGAGAAATGAACGACGTAGAAGACCCTCATATATTCGAGCATTTCTTGCATTTGTTTAAACTGATAGACCAAATTACAGGAGTTGTAGTGTCATATGTAATTTAGTCTGTCATCGAATCATAATGCCGTAAAATCGTATTTATACTACTACAAGTTACGCAAAATCAAAAAAAGGTTGCACCAACAAAAGAAAGAAATTAAGAGAAAAGGACAAAGAAGAATAGGAAGAGCATCACGCGGATGCTTCTCGATATTTGTTGATTGATAACATTAAGGATGCTTATGGTGTTCCTTATTTGTATCAAAGTCTCTGTAAGTCGCTGATAATCAGCAATGCTTATTTTCGAAGAGGTGAAGTAATCAATCACTGCTAAAGCAGACATTCTGAACAAGAATAAACAATAAGGCGTACAACTGAAATCATTATGATTTTGGTTGTACGCCTTATTCGGTTGTCATTGAATTTGTTTATTGGGCTGCTTTTGTGTTTTAACCCAAATCGGTCATTAGAAAAAATCTTGTCATTTTCTAATGACCGCCATTAGA
>USTH01000015.1 GCA_900557555.1 uncultured Prevotellaceae bacterium
TTTCGTCACGCAACAACTTTTCGCCCCCCTTTCGGCCGAAACGCATGTCCACTTCGGCCGAAACAGACATCAATTTCGGCCGATGGAGATATGCGTTTCGGCCGAAAGGGAATCTTCATGTCGCTTCCGCACCAGGCCAAAGCAAGCATACCGATGATTTGTTAGCCTACGGGTGCCACACCCGTTGCTGTCCGCTTGATACAAGCTTAACATGAATTGATATTCAACGATCGATTTAGGCTAAAAATGAAATTGGAGGATGAACCAACAGGCATCCTCCAATTTCATTTTATGGGGCAACTTTAGTCGCCAGCGTTCGGAAATCTACTTTACGATTACCTTGACACAGTTTACAATGTATATGCCTGCGGGCAATGCTATCTTGACGACACCTTCCGCTCTGAAACTCTGTACTAATCGGCCATCTACGGTATATACGCTAACCTTTTCGCCCTGACCGTAAATGTCTATTCCACCCTTGTGCGAGCTGACTTTCACCCTGTCGGAGTCTGACGTGTTGCCGCCTATGCCCGACAGTTCTCCGTTGTCAGCGGCAATGATAGCACAACCCAGACGTGCAAGGCTGAATTCTGAAATGACCGATGAACTGTAAGCAGGCAGATTATAGAGTACGCCAAGCGACACTTCCGTCTCGTGAGGAAGGGTAAACTCTATGCTGCCTCCGTTGAGAGATCCACAGGCCAAAGTGGAAGATATTTCCTTGATTGTAGCAAGTTTGTCGCCCAATGTTGCAACAAGCATACAGTCGTCTGTGTTGTCAGTGGTAGAACTTTTAGCGCAGAATCTATAGATGCCAGCAGGCAGAGTGACAGTCTGGAAGAGAGTCTTGTCAACTCCGTCTTGCGGAAACCCTAACCATGTGGTGGTAAAGGTCAGTTGACCATCGTTTTTGGTGTCTACAGCCACTCCTTCGTTGTCTAACGATGCTATATCGCCCTGCCATGTTGAGTTGGCTGTTCCTGTTTCAAGGGCATAATACTGCGAAGTATGACTGGTGTTGACATCTGTGTCGGTATGTGCAAAAGCTGCCTTGCTGTTGGTAAGGTAAGATGCAGTTACGTCTTCATCCGCCGGCATTGTTGATGGGGTATTGATGCCCAAGCTGAAAACTCCGTCAGACTTCACAAAGTTAGCATCCGCTATTTTCTGGAACCCAGTCATAACGCCGTTGCGTCCATTGCTTGTCAGGTCAGCTGCAACCGTAGCGATTTCATCGAAATTGTAATACACTTTCAGCGCATTACTGCTCTCTGCCTGTGCTATGTTCTCTATCGGGCTGTTGCAAACGGCCGCCATTGATGCGTCTTTCAACCCCTTGCCCCAAATGCGGAACTCGTCAATAACTGCCGACATCGAAGCTTGGTCACCTCCTATCACGAGGTCGTCCCATGCCGGAGTGTTTAGCACTGGATACATGTTGGTAATAATCTCTCCATCGCGCATAAGGTAAAGGCGCGAACCAGTCAGCACCACTGCATAATGATGCCATTCTTTCGGGACGACAAAGCCCTCTGGCGAAACGACTTCCTTGTTGTTGACACGCACTGTCATCACTCCGGTGCCGTCTGTTGAAACAGAGAATACACCGTTTTTCGTTGCCATAGCACCTGCATTAAGTGTCACTGTCGGCTTCATCCACCACTCTACAGTAAATCTCATCTGCTTGGTAGTAATAGGGCTTGGCACCGTAAGGCTCTCACCCTGATTACGGAAAAACAGTCCTGTTTTGGACTTGGCGCTGCAAACATACAGAGCGTTTGGCACAGCCGACGCGGACCCCGTCTCGCTATCGGTCAACTGTATGTTGTAGCGTCCCACCCCAGCAGGCTTAAATAATGAGGACCCACCTTGAATAAGTGTGCGGCTCTTGTCGTTTGCCACTGTCCACACAAGATTTGCAGAGTCTGCTCCGCTCTTTTCCTGAAGCGATGTGGTTTCGCCCAGCAAAATCACGTTGGGTTCCACAACGAATGCCATATTGCGCACTCCTGAGCTGACCTCTATGTTTTTTGTAATGTTTACCGACCCTGCGGGATTGGTCACCGTGAGAGTAACCTTATATGTTCCGTCTGTAGCATAGAGAGCTGAGGCGTTGAATGTGTTTTGCGTCTGTTCACCTTCAGAGCCCGGCAAACTCCACCTGTACGAGACATTAGTACCCGACGACTTGTTGACCAACGTAATTGGAGAGCCAGCCTTACGATCAGGCTGATAGACTTCAAAGTCGGCTACGGGCAAATCCACTGGCATCACCCTGATGGTGTGCACAGTGTCAACCACATTGCCAACAATATCGGTGGCCATAAGCCTTACACTATATTCTCCTTCCTTTGGGAATACCATTGAAGCGCGCAATAGGTTTTCCTTTGAAAAGCCCGTTGTCTGTTCGCTCCATCTCCATGACACAACGTTTCCGTTAAGCTTTGCTTCTGCAAAAATCTCAGAGCCGGCAACGGCAATGGTATCAGAAAAAACAAAGTCTACGGCTTTGGCCTCTGTCGTGCCTCCTCGCAAAATGGTAGTGTCCTCTGCCAACACCGTTGCCGTGCTGTTAAGGTAAGGAGCATGGTTGCCCCCGACATAATCGCGCAATTTTGCTGTTCCATTGACAACAATCTCGTCCATCTTATAATATGCCAAGAGGTCGGGTTCTGCCGAGGGGTTAACTATCTGAGAGGCCATATCAGATGCTATCTGCCCAACTGTACGTGCAGACTTCCAGAGTCTTACGTCATCAACCCAACCCTTTATGGCTGCTCCGTTAGAGCCGAAAATGAACTCTGGCACTGACGGCATGCCGCTATGCCCTGAAGCATTAAGCGTGCGTTTCCACTCACCGTTGACATACAGGTTCAGACGCGATCCTGCAATTGTCACTGCCACATGGTTCCAAACACCTGGCTTGATGGTTCCGGCACTTGTCTGCATACGTTTGGCTGCAGTGTTGTCAAACCCTGCACTTACACGTTGCATCTGGTCGTATGAGATAAGAAAATTCCCCCAGCCAGGTCCAACTTGATTGCTGTTGGCAGTCAGCTCGTCTGGTTTGAACCAGTATTCTACCGTTGCGTTAGACTGGGGATTGATAAAAACCTCTGGCACACAGAACCCTCCACCGTCAAAATGACGTGCCACGTTGGTGGCAGCAGTTGTATTGACTGGCATGAGAGCGATGTTAGATGGTTGCGAAGTACCGTTCAAGTAGACTGCCACAACAGTATATTCTCCTGTCAAATCGCTTATAGGATAACTTTGACTGCCACTTGGCACTGTCACCATATTTTCTCCGTTTCGGAGTACTTTGTAGCTCTGTAGAGTGGCCGCTGTCTGCAACGGGGCATCCCAGCAAAGATTGCCGCTACTGTCAAGGTGGGCGTTGCGTGGTGCATTGAAGGCTTCACTGCTTGCCGATGCCGACAAGAGTACGGTGCCTGTTTCATGGCTCACCCTTACCGGCTGTGTGGTCATGGGTGTCTGCACTCCGGCAGCCTGCTGGGTATAATCTATCACCGCACAGCTGTGAATTGTGCCTTCGCCCTCGCCACTGACCTGAGGATTGACATATATAAAATATTTTACAGTGGCACCCTCTGGAACACCGGCCATCAAATCGGTGATGTTGAGTTGTACTGTCTTGGGGGTCAGCAAAGCACCGTCATTAAGTCCTATATAGTTGGCTTCACCGTCAGCAAAGGTCAGACGGGTAAACTGCTGTGTTTTATCTGGTGACGTAGCACTGAGGTTAAGGCTGTAGCCCACGGTAAAACTTATTTCCGAGCTCTTAGTATAATCCATGTTAATCTGTGCCACACGTTTCACTGGCAGCTCCTTTGCACCCTTGGCAAGAGTGAGGCCAAGGTCAATATATTGTCCCCCTGTCGTTTGTTTTACGTGTATGGCGAATATGTTCGAGCCCTCAGGATTAAGAGCCGCACGTGCCGTTGACGTAAAGTCTACTGTCTTATAATCAGAAAGATATCCAGTAGCACTATAGGCCATCACACCATTGACGTAAATCTGTACATCCTCGTCATTGTAGACCACCATGCGCAGAGCTTTCAGTTCTTCTTCTGTAAGGCTGAGGTCAACGGTCTTGCGAAGCCAGATATCGGAAGATGTCCAGCGTGTGCCGTAGGTCATATTGGCAAGTCCGTTGGCACCAAAGCCCGACATGCCCGTCAGCCACTTGCTATCGTCAAACGACTCTTTATACCAGTCGTTGCCAGGATTGGTCAGGGTGTAATGCCATGACTGCTGTTTAATGTTTGCTGTAGGCAACACAAACTCTTCTTCGACCCCATCGCGTTCAATGAGATCGCGGTTTGCCTTGTATATTTTGGCTTGGTTGCTCTTAATAATGCGGTCATAGGTCATCAGTCCGTTGACCTCTATCTCTACGTCAGTAAGTTGGGTATAGACAGCTGCCGACATTCCTTTGCTGGTTTTGTAGTATGCCAGTTTGGAGAAATAGTTGCACACGGTACTATCGTATTCTGCCGCAGAACCGACCGAGGCGTAACCCCAACCGCTTCCGCTCCACAGGTGTCCGTCGACCACATATCTCACTCCACCATATTCACCGTTGGCCAAAGCCTGAGTTTTATTTGCCGAAGGGTTGACGGGTGATGGGGCAGGATAAGGGTGAGTGTCCTTGATGTCGCCATAGCCATAGTGGGTCCACCCAGAGGCCTCGTCAATAAGACGTGTTGTGTCCATTGAACGCACGAGATCCACATATTTCTTGGTATCGTGCTGGCCACCTGCCTCATTAAATATCACCCAGTTAATGATAGACGGAGTGTTGTAGAGATTGTTTATCATGGCTTTCAGCTCGGGTGTGAAGATATTGGCATCGTTGCCAACGCCTTCGTCCTTGGTGCCTCCGTAGTTCATGGACGGCATATCCTGCCACACAAGCAGCCCCAGCTTGTCTGTCCAATAGTACCAACGTCGTGGTTCTATCTTGATATGCTTACGCACCATGTTGAAGCCGAACTTCTTCATCTGCACAACATCGTTCTGCATCGCCTCATCGGTTGGCGGTGTCAGATTGCTCTCGGGCCAGTATCCCTGATCCAGAGGGCCTGTCTGGAAGAGGAAATTATTGTTGAGCATCATGCGGTAGAATCCATCAGCACCTTTCTCTATATGGATTTTACGCATACCGAAATAACTCTTCACTTCATCAATGTTTCCTGCTTTGTCCACAAGTTCGAGCTTGAGGTCATAGAGATACGGATGGTCAGGCGACCACAAGTCAGGATTGGGTATCGAAAGAACGATATCCTCATCAGGCTGTCCCTCGGCTTCAGCCACCTTTGTAGTGCCGTGATATGCAGTAGCCTTGATTACGCTTACGTTATCGGCAGTGCCGCCAGCCCGGGCCTTAACAGTAAGGGTCTGGTTATCGATGTTGGGTGTAAGTTTAAAATCCTTAATATATGATTGGTTTACCGCCTCAAGCCATACTGTCTGCCAGATGCCCGAGCAAGAAGTATAGAAGATACCACCAGTCTTTCTCACCTGCTTGCCACGAGGTACCGACCAGCGGTCTGTAGGGTCAAACACCTTAAGGGCAACAATGTTTTGCTTCCCCTCCTTGATGTTGTCAGTAATGTCAAAACTGAAAGGGTCGTAGCCGCCATCGTGCGTGCCAACCACCTCTCCGTTGACTTGCACCTCACAGCGCCAGTCAACCGCTTCAAAGTTTAAGAGTACCCTCTTGCCTTTCCATGCCGAAGGTATGGTGAACGTGCGGCGATATGCCATAGACTCATATCGCGTGCCTACACCACTTAGCGCACTCTCCACGCAATATGGCACCAAAATCTGCTGGTAGCCATTCTCTGGAATACTCTCGCCATACGAAGGCAGGTAAGTGAAGTCCCACAATCCGTTGAGGTTTTGCCAGTCGCCTCTCACCATCTGCGGACGCGGATACTCTGGCAAAGCATTTGTAGGGCTTACGTCATCGGCAAATCTTGTTTTGATTGACACTTTTCCCATCTTCCAATCGGCTTTTGAACCCGCTGGCCAGCAGAAAATCATCACAACAACGATTTGCACAAATACAAAAACGTTTAATCTTTTCATTTGTTGTCCTTATAGATAATTTGTGAATAAAAATATAAGTTATGCCTACAAAGGTAGAAAAAAAATAATACTTCTGCAATCATTATTCCATTTAATTTATATTTCGCCTGTCCAAAAGGAATATCATTAACCACATCTTCACTTCCGCATCATGGTTTTTGCAGACAAGCACAGAATTTCTCGTGTTACAAAACACATTCTGCCGACTTAGTTCAAACCGGTAATTTGACTTCTATTCATGCAGATTTTTGCATCGGAATACTCTTACGTTAATGTTTAAACCCAAATCGGTCGTTAGGACTGGTAGTTAGGACTTATTGGGTTAAATACGTTTTGGCATTTAACAAGATGCAGACGAGGAACTATTATCCTTTCCATATTTGCACAGCCCATCTTTTGAGCCAAATGTCATCCAATACGCAAATTAAACATGTACTATCGCTCTCAAAACAAAGAATTTCGCTAACTTTGACCGTCTTTTTCAAGAAAGACTGCCCTATACATTTGCACATTCTATTACAAATCACATAAAACTATGACAACTAAACCAAAAAGATTTTTCCTCACAGAAGAGGAAATCCCTACGCATTGGTACAACATTCAGGCCGACATGCCAAACAAGCCCCTGCCAATGCTTAACCCCGCCACGAAGAAGCCGGTTAAAGCCGAAGACCTCTACCCCGTGTTTGCTAAAGAGCTATGCCATCAGGAGCTAAACCAGATAGACCCGTGGATACATATTCCAGAACCAGTCAGGGACATGTACAAATTTTACCGCTCCACCCCTTTGGTGAGAGCCTACGGCCTTGAGCAGGCATTGGGAACGCCTGCCCACATCTATTTCAAAAATGAGAGCGCCAGTCCTGTAGGAAGCCATAAACTCAATTCGGCCATCGCACAGGCATATTACTGCAAAGAACAAGGCATTACAAGCGTAACCACCGAAACAGGGGCAGGCCAGTGGGGTGCAGCCCTCTCATACGCCGCCAGCGTGTTTGGTCTTAACTGCACTGTCTTTCAGGTAAAGATTTCATATCAGCAGAAACCATACCGCCGCAGCATCATGGAGACTTATGGAGCAGAAGTACACCCCTCACCATCAGACGTAACCAAGGTGGGACGCTCTGTTTTGGCCAAAGACCCCGACAACAAGGGTTCGCTCGGCACCGCCATCTCCGAAGCACTTGAACGCGCAATGGAGACTCCAAACTGCCGCTACGTGCTCGGCTCGGTACTCAACCACGTTTCGCTGCACCAGACAGTGATAGGTCTGGAAGCAGAAAAGCAGATGGAGAAGGCTGGTGAATATCCCGACATTGTGATAGCCTGCTTTGGTGGAGGCAGCAATTTCGCCGGGTGTGCCTTCCCCTTCATGCGTCACAACTTCCTTGACGGAAAGAAAACCCGCTTCATCGCTGCAGAGCCATCATGTGCCCCAAAGCTTACCCGCGGCATATTCCAATATGACTTTGGAGACTTGGCAGGCACTACCCCTCTCATACCTATGTATACTCTGGGTCATGACTTCATGCCTGCAAGCATACACGCAGGTGGACTTCGCTTCCACGGAGCCGGCTCTATCGTCAGCCAACTCATCAAAGACCATCTCATGGAAGCCGTTGACATAGCCCAGACCGAAACCTTCCAAGCCGCCACTCTGTTTGCCAAAGCCGAAGGCATTATTCCCGCACCAGAAAGCAGCCATGCAATAGCTGCCGCCATACGCGAAGCCAACAAGTGTAAAGAAACTGGCGAGGAGAAAGTGATTCTTTTCAACCTCTCTGGGCACGGCCTTATTGATATGACTGCCTACGACCAATATCATGAAGGCAAACTGCAGGACTATGAAGTAAGCGACCAAGAGATTTCAAAGTTCACCTCGTCACTTGATCATATCATCTGACAGGTTTTTACCTGCCAATACTGACTACAGTCCGCATATTTCCGGGCTGACTATTTATGCGAAACTGCTCGTTGCCGGGTGGTTTCGCATATTAATCCAAAACGGTCATTAGGCCGTTGAATGTAATAATTTAGAACAGTTTGCTGTCTTTTGTTTTGTATAAGGCATCTTTGGCTGTTTTTAGCTTAAAGTGATCCACTATTATTCCCTAAAACGACAAGCAACATCTGCTCTTCTAAAAAAAACAAAATACAAGCAAGGCCCAATAACCGATTTGGGATATATTATCCACTTTTCTGCATCCACTGCATCAAAAATACAATAGATATTTATGGTTTTATAATATTTCTTGATTATCTTTGCAAATGCAACAACCAATAACACCACAAACCTATGAAGGCTATAAAAACACTACTCTACGGACTGACCATCACTATAATGGGAACAGTCAGCACCTTTGCCCAATCAAACAAAAAGTTTTTTCAACCACGCGAACTGATACAAGTGAGCAGTGATGATGTACAACTTGACTATGACCAACTCTCCTCAAGTGTCATTGTCCAAGCCAAGTCTGCCTATGAACTCTACTGCCGCAGTTCATGGCTCAAAGCAGAGCAAGAAGGCAACACCATCAAAATATCGGCAACTGAAAATGAGCTCTTCGTGCCGCGCACCGCAAAAATCATACTTACCACAAAGAAAGAGAACGTGTCGCGCGTGATAAACGTAACCCAAAAAACCGAACCTGGCCATGACAGACATTTTGCCCTACCCACGCAAGGCAACATCTACCCTATGGTCAACATGGATCTCAGCAAAGCTACCCACGACTCATTTATCAGCCAAGTACTCAAAAACAGAGCTGTAGAGAGCGAGACCGTGAGGATAAAGAACAATACTTACGAAACGTCTGTATGCACACACGCCCCTTCTACTTTCAAGATACAACTCAACGGGGCCATGCACTTCGTAACAGACCTCGGCATTGATGACCAGATTCTCAAAAAGAACACCAGCAACCACGGCGACGCCAAATACAAATTCCTGCTTGACGGCAAGGAGGTGGCAAGCGGCCGTATCACCGTGGCCGACAATAAGGTGGCACACATCGACATTGACACTCACGGAGCCAAGATTCTTGAGATAATTTTTGACACTAACGGCTCAAACTGGGGAGACCATATTGACATGGGCAATCCCTATTTTGAACTCACTGCTGACAAACCTGTACTTATAGACTGACCTATCTAAAGTAGTACACACACGCATTAGCGGACTGTGGCCCACACACGCTCCATAAAGACACGCATCACTACATCTATGACACTTTTTCCCCTGTCAATAGCTGTAGGGGTGTTGTT
Organism: uncultured Prevotellaceae bacterium; assembly: GCA_900557555.1. Lineage (GTDB taxonomy): Bacteria > Bacteroidota > Bacteroidia > Bacteroidales > Bacteroidaceae > UBA6382. Next base: position 9,379 of record USTH01000015.1, read on the forward strand.
GTGGTATAAAGACACCGACTTCTCGGCAAATTCTTATCTCACACTTGCCATTCTGCTGTTTTCCACCTTAGCTTTGCGTGTTCTTAGCAATGCCATACAACTTATAAGAGTCCGCAGTTGGGCTGTATCATCAATCTTCGTGATTATAAGCGCACTCTGTTTCCACATATACGACTGGCAGCCCGTTTCGGCATTGGGAAGTCTACTGTTTTTGGGCTATACTACCGGACTTCTTGCATCATATCAGTCTCCCCGCCCACAAGTATCCACGTTTATTGCGGCAATTTCGTTGGCTCTGCTTACCATGCTAATGCCCCAACTGCTATGGCTTGCACCAATATGCCTGCTGTCATCACTAACCACCTTACGCACATTTACTCCTCGCACTCTTTTCGCAGTAGCCTTCGGCCTGTTGCTATCCTACGAGGCTTTCTTCTGCTGGCACATCTGTAACGGCACACTTATAGCCTCGCTGCAACATTTCAGCCAAGAGATATGCAATTACAGTGTTCCGTCTTTGCCACGCAATCTGTCGTTTGATACCATTGTGCAACACCATGTACTCTCGCCATCGCACATGTACATGCTACTGCTGTTTATATTTGGAGTCATTGGTATCATACACTTTATCCGCACAAGTTTCAACGACAAGATACGTACTCGCATGCATTATATCACCATTATCATGCATTGGCCCGTGCTGTTTCTACTGATAACTCTGACTCACGGCTACGAGCCGCTGCTCATGTCCATGACAGCATTGTATAGCTGCATAGTACTAGCACACTATTTTGTTTTCTCCAAAGGCTGGATAGCCAACACCCTTTTCCTGATTTTCATAATCTCATGCTTCTGCTTGACATTACCGCTTTTCTGATTGACTACGGCTACATCGGCATGGGCGTGGCCGCCTTTTTGGCGGGCAGTTTTATCCCTTTCAGTTCCGAGGCCATATTGGCAGGACTGTATGCTGGGGGGCTGAACCTTTGGACTTTGGTTATGGTCAGCACCGTTGGCAACGTTCTTGGCGGACTCTTCAATTACTTCGTCGGTCGTTTGTGCAACGAGGAATGGGTTTACCGTCTCTTCCGCATAAAGGAAGAAAAGCTCACCGCAACAAAGGAAAAAGTGCGTAACCATGGAGCATGGATGGGCTTCCTGTCGTGGTTGCCTCTCGTTGGCTCTGCCATAACCATAGCTCTTGGCATACTAAGGGTAAATTTCGCAAAGTCGGTCATTACCATAACTATCGGCAAGTTTCTGCGCTACGTAATTATGGCCATCATACTACAGGCACTTTGAGCAAAGAGACCGACAAGTTTGTGTCAGAGTTGCCCGAGAAGGTGCAAGCGAAAATAGCTTACAACATCAGACGAATAGAGTGCGGAGCAATTGACGAGGACGTATTTAAAAAGCTCAATTCAAATATCTGGGAGATTAGGACAATATATTATAGCAGATGTTTCCGTCTGTTTGCCTTCTGGGACACAAGATCTGAAACCCTGGTTATCGTGACACACGGAATTGAGAAGAAGACACAGAAGACCCCGAGGCGGGAGATAGAGAAGGCCGAAGAATTTAGAAAACGATATTTTAACAACGAATAAAATGTAAAAAAATGGAATTAATCAGTGCAGATGAATTGACCGACAGAGTTTTCGGCAAGATAGGAACCCCGAAGAGGGACGCGATGGAGGCACAGCTTGCAAGAGAGGTGCGCGCTCATGAGGTGGCACGTGCCATCAAGAGGGCGCGGTTGGAGAGGAATATGACCCAGGACGAGTTGGGTGAGAGAATCGGTGTAAGAAAGGCACAGATTTGCAAATTGGAGAGTGGGAAGTGCTCACCGACGATGAACACGATAATACGTGTGTTTGAGGCTTTGGGTGTGCCTGCAACGCTTGACCTCGGAGAGGATAAAGTAAAATTAGCGTAAAAATGGAGATAAAGAAACTCAAGTTTCGGATTTAGACTTTGAGATTGATTTTCTTGCACAAAAGTAGCTTTGAGCATTTCCGCATACCACTTAAAATGAGCAAATTGTAGGTAACAAAAAACATTACTCAAGACTCAAAGCCATGAGCGAATTTACAAAAACGCCGTCAGAAATTCGGAACTTGAGGAAGTGATAAAAAAATGTCATTTACGACCTAATGACCGATTTGGGTTTAATTATATTTAACTTGTCTGATAATCTCACGAATGCACAATATAACTATTTTTGCATTGTAAACCTATATAATTACTACCGTTATGAAATTACCCCATGTTAGCACCAATGTAAAGCAAGCCGCCATCATTGCACTTGGCATCATTGCGCTTGGCTTTTGTATCAAGGCCGGACTCAACAGCCTCGCCGGTAAAGACCGTAAAGTTGTCGTAAAAGGATTGGCAGAGAGAGAGGTTGAAGCCGACAAAGTGACCTGGCCCATCTTGTCAAAGGAAATAGGAAACGACCTGCCCGAACTCTACAAGTCGATAAATGCGACTGTCGGCACCATCAAACAATTTCTGCTCGACAACGGCATAAAGCCAACAGAGATAAGCGTTAATGCCCCTGTGGTAATAGACCTCAATGCCGACCGTTACAGCGACAACCGCCAGCCCTACCGCTACAACGTCACCTCCATCATTACGGTAACTTCAAACAACGTCAAGCTTGTGCGCAGCATCATTGCCCGACAGGGCGAACTGCTCAAAAAGGGGGTGGCCATCGTTGACGGAGGCTATGAAAATCCTGTGAAATACGAATTTGTCTCTTTCAAAGCCATGAAACCCGCAATGATGCAGGAAGCAATAGAAAACGCAGAACTGACAGCCACACAGTTTGCTAAAAACAGTGACAGCAGGCTTGATAAAATAATGAACGCAGACCAGGGGCAGTTTTCCATTGAGAACCGTGATTCAAACACTCCCTACATCAAGAAAGTAAGAGTTGTCACCACCGTCACCTATTCACTAAAAGACTAATAGGTGACGAGCATTACACGAAATGTTAGGACAACTTGTTAGCACTCCATCTTGGTTTTTCTGGAGTGTTGGGGTGCTTTTATTCCCTCTGTAGAGGCAAAACCGTCACAAAGGTCAAAAGAATATGCCTTGAGTAGGACATAACAGTCTCACGGAGCCTAAAGTTGTGAAAATTTCGCTAACTTTGGTCTCCCAAAAAGAATTGTCAGCGGCAGGCTGTCAGGCAGGGTTGCCCACATTTAGAAGGCATCGCTTGACTGCCTCCAAGACGTATAACCGATGAAACGTATTGTAATAAAAGTAGGCAGCAATGTTCTGACTCGCAACGACGGAAAACTCGATGTCACACGAATGTCGGCCATAGTAGACCAAGTGGTCTGGATGCGTCGACATGGCCATGAGGTTATCCTCGTCTCTTCAGGTGCCGTAGCGGCAGGACGGGCAGAATTGCAGGTAGACCAAAAACTGGACAGTGTGGAGCAGCGTCAGTTGTTCTCAGCCATCGGACAGGTTAAACTCACAGGGCTTTATTATGACCTGTTCCGCGAATACGGTGTGCGAATAGGACAAGTTCTCACCATGAAAGAGAACTTTGCCTCGCGCCGTGAGTATCTCAACCAACGCGCATGTATGAGCATCATGCTTGACAACGGTGTCGTTCCCATCGTCAACGAAAACGACACTGTTAGCGTTACCGAACTGATGTTTACTGACAACGACGAGCTTTCGGGACTTATTGCCACAATGATGGGTGTAGAGCGTCTTATCATACTCAGCAACATAGACGGCATCTTTACCGGCAGCCCAGCCGACCCGCAGTCCAAACTAATAACCGAAGTGTCTCCCGGATGCGACCTGAGCGAATACATCATGAAAGAAAAAAGCGGATTCGGGCGAGGAGGTATGACCACCAAATGCGGCATAGCGCGCAAGGTTGCAGACGAAGGCATTGAAGTGGTAATAGCCAACGGCAAACGCGATGGCATACTGCAGCAACTTACCGAGACTCCTGCCGACACGCCCCACACCATTTTTATCGCAAACAGCCAACCAACCTCTGGAGTCAAAAAGTGGATTGCCCACAGCGGGAGCTTTGCCAAGGGCATAGTGCGCATCAACGCAAAGGCGGCAGACGCCCTTACGTCTTCTGAAGCCGTAAGCCTACTCATGGTGGGGGTTACAGCCGTGGAAGGCGATTTTGAGGAAGGTGACATTATCAACATTATCGCCCCCGGTGACAGGAAAATAGGCATTGGACGCAGCGCGTACAGTAGCAGGGAGGCATCATCGCTCATCGGCCAGCACGATGTGAAGCCTATCGTACACTATGATTACCTTTACATTGAGATGGCGTAAGACGTCAAACACACAACATTACACCAAAGTCACAATTCAGAAAACACGCAAGAGAACTCACTTGCTGAAGATTGAACAAAAAATAACCTATGGACTCAAACAACATAATTGTTTTTCAGAAAGCCAAGGCAGCATGTTCCGCACTGGCAGCCACTGACAATGAAAAAAAGAACAAAGTGCTGCAAGCCATGGCCGACGCCATTGACAATAACACCAATACTCTGTTACAGGCCAACGCCCTTGATCTGCGGCAAATGGACACCGCCAACCCGCTCCATGACAGGCTGATGCTTACCGAACAACGTCTGCGGACCATTGCTTCTGACATGCGCCATGTTGCCACACTGCCATCACCACTGATGCACACGCTGTGTCAACGTACACTGCCTAACGGTTTGCGTCTGAAGAAAGTGAGTGTGCCTTTCGGAGTGATAGGCATTATCTATGAGGCTCGCCCCAATGTTACATTTGACGTGTTTTCACTCTGCTTCAAAAGCGGCAACGTCTGTGTGTTGAAAGGCGGAAAAGATGCCGACAACAGTAACCGCGCCGCAATAGAGCTGATTCACGAAGTGCTGCACCGCTATGACGTGTGTGCCGATGTCGTGCAGCTACTACCTGCTACACACGAAGCAACAGCCGACATGCTGAATGCCACAGGATACATTGACCTCTGCATTCCGCGAGGAGGCAAAGGCCTTATACACTTTGTACGCAACAATGCACGCATACCAGTCATCGAGACAGGAGCAGGTGTTGTGCATGCTTACTTTGATAAAGATGGTGACCTATCCATGGGGCGACGCATAATCACAAACGCCAAAACCAGACGTGTGAGTGTATGCAACGCCCTCGACTGTCTGATTGTTCACAGCACGCGCCTGTCAGACCTGCCTGCGCTTGTTGCTGACATGGCAGAGAAACACGTTGTGCTTTATGCCGATGCACGAGCAGCCACCGCTCTTAACGGCTATCCCTATATTGAGCCAGTTGCCTTAGACGAAGAAGACAAAGTGTTCGGCACTGAATTTATGGACTACAAAATGGCCATAAAGACAGTTGACTCCACACAAGAGGCCCTCAACCATATCGCCCGCTTCGGTTCTGGTCATAGCGAGTGTATCATTACCAAAAACGCTGCCACAGCCCAGATATTCCAACATACAGTTGATGCTGCCTGCGTCTATTGGAACGCACCCACAAGTTTCACTGACGGCGCCCAGTTCGGACTGGGGGCGGAGATTGGCATCAGCACTCAAAAGTTAGGGCCACGCGGCCCTATGGGGCTTGACGAAATAACCACCACCAAATGGCTTATCGAAGGCGAAGGGCAGATTAGAGAGTAACACTCTGTCCCCTATACAAAACAAAGATGGCAGAAGCGAGCACGCTTCTGCCATCTTTGTTTTGTATAGGAACATCAATTCCGCCCTGCTTTCAGTCCGCGGATTACGGCAGAAGTAAAGCCCGCATGTTCCATCTCATTAAGGCCCCGAATAGTAACTCCGCCAGGAGTGCACACCTTGTCTATTTCAGCCTCGGGATGATTGCCGTTGGCCTGCAACAAATCTACAGCCCCCCTCATAGTCTGCAACACTATTTCCTTTGCCAGATCGGCCTTAAAGCCCAGCTCTACTCCTCCTTCTGCGGCAGCGCGTACATAACGCATGGCATAGGCTATACCACACGAGGCCAGCATCATACCTGCATCCAACAAACGTTCCTCTGTCACGAGAGTTCGCCCCATATTGTCAAATAGGGCCTTGACGACCCCAACAGAGGCGTCAGTGGCATGCACTGGCACTATGAAGGTCATTGATGCACATACAGCAATGGCGGTGTTGGGTATTATAACGAAAGACTGTGGCACAACGCCGTCTTTTTCAAGCCAAGCGGCAAAGTCACAGCCTTTGATGCCTGCCGCTACAGTGACAAAGGTCTGGTGAGCCTCGTCGATTACGGGCTTCAACTCTTTCACCACCAATTCGACAAGCCATGGCTTAACCGCAATGATGACAAGGTTTGCCCCTTTGACGGCCTTCTTGTTGTCGGTAGTTACACTGATACCCAACTGGGCAAAACGTTCCAGTTTCCCCATAGAGGGATTGGCAACTCTGATGTCGGTGAGTGGCACCACCCCCGACTTTATAAGGCCATCGACTATGGCTCCTCCCATAGCACCGGCTCCGATAATAGCTATCTTCATATTTAGTAAAAAAAGGAAATGCGGAATTTCAGAAATGCGAGGCCAGTCCTCCCTCTGAAGTCTCTTTGTAGACTGATGGCAGGTCATGACCTGTCTGTTTCATCACTTTCACCACCTTGTCAAAGCTCACTGAATGACGCCCGTCAGTCAGCGCAGAGTATAGGCTGGAGTCCATGGCACGCACTGCAGCATAAGCATTGCGCTCTATACAAGGAATCTGCACCAGACCGCACACAGGGTCACACGTCATGCCGAGATGATGCTCAAGCCCCATCTCCGCAGCATACTCCACTTGTGCTATCGAGCCACCAAACAATTGATTGACAGCAGCCGATGCCATTGCGCAAGCAGTACCTATTTCGCCCTGACAGCCTACTTCGGCTCCTGAAATGGAAGCGTTAGTCTTGACAACGTTGCCAAACAGTCCCGCCGTGGCCAAAGCGCGGATAATGCGGGCATCACTGAACTTATGTTTCTGCTGAACCTGATATAGCACTGACGGCATCACTCCGCAGGAACCGCAGGTAGGGGCGGTCACAATTACACCGCCCGAAGCATTCTCCTCTGCCACCGCAAGCGCATAGGCAAACGTCACGCCCTTGGATTGGAGTGAGGGAACATAGCTGTTTGCCTTTACATAAAACTTCGCAGCCTTGCGCTTAAGATGAAGCACGCCGGGCAAAACTTCTTCGGTGGCAAGACCACGCACAATCGAAGCTTTCATGGTCTCCCAAACCTCGCCCAGATAGTCCCAAATATCTGGCTGTTCACACTCCTTGACATATTCCCAGAAGTTCATGCCGTTTTTCTCACAGTGCGCCATGATGTCATCAATGGTGCTTAGGTCATAGACATCAGATGTCATTTCAGCCAAATACTTCGGTTCAATTTCCTTCAGCGCCCCGCCGCCGACACTATAGGCAGTCCATTGGTTGACTACCAGACCGTTGGCATCAAGAGCCTCAAATGTCATTGCATTAGGGTGGAACGGAAGGAATGTCTTTGGACGCCAAAGAATTTCTGCCTTTTTTCCAGCCTTTCGGAATATGGATTCAACCGCCACATCGGTGAGATGGCCCTTTCCGGTGGCCGCAAGACTGCCGTAGAGCGTAATCCTGTAGCAGTCGGCATCGTCATTGTGTTTCAGAAAGATTTCTGCGGCCTTTGTTGGCCCCATAGTGTGGCTTGAACTCGGGCCATAGCCGATTCTGTATATTTCCTTAAGACTTCTCATTGTATAACTTTTTTATTACCGCAGGGTATACCATCCCTGCATTATATTGTTCTTTTTATTCTCTACATTTCTGTGGGTCATGGTCTGACAATATACGATGGGGAACATGGCCGTGAGCCACCATTTCGAATGGGCAACCCACCTCACGCTCAAACCATTTGTCGGCTGGCTCTGCAGAGGGATGGTAGTGCAAGGTACGATTTACACAAGCTATGTTGCGCACCTCCCTCACAATTGTACCCACATCATGGCTTACAAGCATAATGGCACAATGGCGATTGATACTGCGTAACAGATCATACATCATGCCCTCGCTTTCCTTGTCCATATACGTAGATGGTTCGTCAAGCACCAGCAGCTGTGGGTTGCTAACCATAGCCCTTGCCATAAGCACCCGTTGGCGTTGTCCGCCCGAAAGCTTTCCCATGGTGCGAGATGACAAAGGCACAAGCCCGAACATTTCCATTACTTCCACAGTTCTGGTGCGCTCTGCCGCTGTAAAGCGGTGAAATAGCGAATGCCCTCTGAGAAGGCCGCTCATCACCACCTCCATGGCCGTTATCGGAAAGTTAAAGTCAAACGACAGATATTGTGGCAGGTAGCCTATATCTATGCTTCTGACTGGGCGACCGTCATTTCCAAAATACTCTATAGTACCATGTGTGCAAGGCACCAATCCGAGAATGGCCTTTACCAATGTGGTCTTCCCACCCCCGTTAGGTCCTATCACACCGAGAAAGTCGTTTTGCTCCACCACAAGACTTGCGTCCTGCAGGGCAGTTTTGCCATCATAGGCCACAGTGAGGTTTTCTATCTTAATCAGCGGTTGCATCTGTTTCTTCTTTGTCTTTAAGCGTGTGGGCAACAAGCAGAAGTTGGTTGCGCCAATCGTATGCTAAAGGGTTTATTCTCACAATGCGCGCCCCTGTTTGTCGTGCAATTACAAGGGCGGTGCTTTCTGCAAACTCCTGTTGCACAAAAACCACCCGAACGCCCTCCTTGCGGGCTTGACTTATAATATTTCTTACAGACCCAGGTGCGGGCTCTTTGCCACCGCTCTCAATGGCAATCTGGTGCAGGCGATAGTCTGCAGCAAACTGTGTCAGAGCAGGGTGGGCAATCACAAATGCCCGTGAGGGGAGTTCCTTCAACATCTCCGTAAGCTCAAGGTGAAACGAGTCTATACGCAATTCCATCCTTTCAAGCCTCGTCTCATACTCTTGTGAGTTGGTGGGGTCAAGCTCTGCCAGCGTGCGTGATATGTTGCGGCAAATTGTCTTTGCGTTGGCAGGCGATGTCCACGTATGCGGATCACTTGCCGAACCTCCAAGACCCTCAGACGTATCGCAGACGCGAAGGCCGAGCTCTGCCACGACATCGTCTGCAAGCATGGTCGTTTCGAAACCCAAGCTGCCAACCTTGAACAGACAACAGGCTTCTGCAACGTCTGCCATCTGCTTTACCGTCGGCATGAATTCCTCGGGGCTGAAGCCTCTTGGCACAACGGTGCTGACCTGCCAACGTGGCCCAGCCAACTCGTTGACAAAATAGCGAAGGGGTTCTATTGTTACCGCCGCCCGGTAATTGCACCCAACATTGCCTGTAGAGCAGCCGCCCAACGACAGCATCACAGTCAAAACGGTCAAAGCAGCAAAGAGGTGTCGCAATAAAACATGTTTCATATTGCAAAGGTAGTGAAAAACAAACGCAACAAGCTCTATGCCACCAATAAATTGCCTTTCTCTCAACAAACTTTTACCCGAATCCAACTATTATAGAACACCACACGGGGTCACCACATACCGCCCCACTGCATACAGGGCAAATCGGGCAGAACACCGCACAACTCCGTTCTCGTTAGCATCCCCTTACACGCGGAAGTATACATCAACTTTTTGTAACAACAGCAATATTGTTTTCACATAATTATATTAATTTTGTACACAACAAGACTGCATAGTTGCAACATGAAAATATTACATACCGCCGATTGGCATCTTGGTGACAATCTTCATGGCTTTGACCGCATTGCCGAACACAGCCATTTTCTCAACTGGCTGCAAGATATCATTGAAAAAGAGCGGCCTGATGCCCTGCTGATAAGTGGTGACGTGTTTGACAACGCCAACCCCTCCGCACAAGCCGAAGAGCAGCTCTACACCTTTCTGCACAATGCAACACGCCTATATCAGGGGCTTCAGATAATCATCACCGCAGGCAACCACGACTCAGGCCGACGTCTGCAAGCACCCGGAACGCTGCTGGCTGGACTCGGAGTAGAAATCAGGGGTGTCATACAACACGATGAACACGGTCGCCCCGTGACCGACAATTTGATTATACCCATCAAGAGCATCAACAATCCCGATGAGCGTGCCATCATTCTGGCCGTACCACACATACGGCCTACCGACCTTGACTTCGGCAAGTCACACCAAGCCGCTATAAGAGAGTTTTTTGACGGCCTCGCCAGACAAGCACAAAAAACCTATGGCAAACACACGCCCACCATACTTATGGCTCATCTCTACGCCGCGGGCTCAGAGGTGGCACTCAACGACCACTCCGAGCGGCTGGTGGTGGGAGGCGAAGACTGCATCGACGTTGACGGCCTTGACCGCAATGTCAGCTATGTAGCCCTTGGCCACATTCACAAAGCACAACAAGTGGGGGGAGAAGACCGCATGGTGTTCTATGCAGGCAGCCCCATACCCATGAGTTTTGCAGAGAAAAACTACCGGCATGGGGTAAACCGCATTATTCTCGGCCCAACTGGCGGCATCGTGTTTGAACAGGTGGAGTACACACCTCAACGCAAGATGCTCTCGTTCCCCGAATCTGGAGCCGCCTCACTTGCCGACATACTGAAACAAATCAAACAACTGCCAGCGAAGAACAAACAAGACCCTGACTTCTGGCCATACCTTGAAATCAAGCTACAAGACGGAGAAGCCGGCATAGCCGCCCAAAACGACATTCTCAATGCACTGGATGACAAAGCTGCACATCTGTGCAAACTCGTCAAGGTTGCTCCACCCTCTGCAAAAGTAGCAGGGACTTACACAAGAAACCTTGAGCAACTGCGCAACCGCACTCCGCTCGACATTGCACTCGATGCCTATCTGCAGGCTACAGGCGAGGAAATGGGAGACGAACTCATAGAACGCTTCAACAGTGTGGCACAACTCGCACAAAAACAGGAAGAACAGCAACCCCTCGACTGAGCAACCCCACAAAAACAATGAAAATAGACAAAATAGAAATATGCAACCTTGCTTCGATTGAGGGAGAACAGTCCATTGACTTCACACAAGAACCACTCAAATCGGCTGGGCTGTTTGCCATTACAGGCAACACGGGCACTGGTAAGAGTACCATTCTCGATGCCATCTGCCTGGCACTCTACAACGAAGCTCCGCGGCTTGCCAACAAAGAGACATTGGCCAAAAGCGGTGATGACGGCACTCCTAACATCTTCAACACCTGCAACATGTTGCGCCGTGGCACTACACAAGGCTACAGCAAAGTGACGTTCTCGCTTGATGACAACACACAGTATGTCGCCACATGGAGTGCAAGCCTCAACCGCAACAACAAATTCAGACCCCTATGCCGCGAACTGCGACAACTCAAGCCAAAACACACCACACTGGCCGACAAGAACAAAGACGTGCAGGCCGCCATCAACCAGATAATAAAACTTGACTACAGCCAGTTTACACGAACTGTCATATTGGCCCAAAACAGCTTCACAAATTTCATTGTCGCCAAGAAAGCGGAAAAATCACAGCTGCTTGAAAAAATCACTGGCACAGAAATATATGCCGAGATATCACGAAGCATATTCCTGAAAACCAAAGAAGCGGAACGTGACTACACCGGAGCCGCACAACACATGGAGGGGCTGGGCAAAGGCAGACTTGCCGACGAAGATTTGCAACGGGTCAGGGAAAACCTCAACCTACACATAGGCCTGCAGACTAAATTCCACAACGAGCAGACACGCATCTGCAACCAGCTTGAATGGTACGAACAGCACGACAAAGCCACTGCCTTCCTTGAACAAAAGAAGAAAGAACTGAACGAAGTGCGGCAGGAAGTCAACGACAAGTCTGACCAACAGCGCGAACTGGCACGTTACGACCGCCTGCAACCGTTTGCCCCGACATTTATCGCCATTAAACGCGTGGAACGCGAGATTGACCACTACAATACCGTCATCTCGGAAAAGAAAGCCGTTGCCGACACGGCCAAGCAAGATGTGGAAAAGAAGCAGTCAGAACTCGGTGAAGCACAAGCAAGGCTGCTCAACGCACAACAAGTGATGGCCGTGCGACAACCCGACATAAACCAAGGGCGGAGGCTTGAAGGACTACTCTCTGCCACAGAAGAACAACTGGGAAACTGCAGAGACGAACTGACACACCACGACGAAACTCTATCGCAACGCCACGACAACAGCCGTGCTAAAGAGGCAGAAATAAAAGACTGCGAAGCACGTCTCGCTAATGCGAAACTTACACTGCAGACCATGGTGCAACACCAGACCATGGTGGCCAACACCGAACTGGTACGCACCAGACTGGAGAAAATGAACTCACTGCGTCTGGCAATAGAAACATCCCAGAACTCGCTCAACGAAAACAACCGCGAACTGAAACACTGGCAAGAGAGCGAACAGAAACTGAAAGACGAATCGAGAAGCCTGCAGGAAACGCTCGAACGACTGAAAGGTGACCTGCGCATTCACGAGCAGGCCAACCGAGGCGTAAATTCAAACGACATACAGCAGAAACTCAACAAACTTGTGAGTCAAGCCATGCGCTCCGGAAATGCCATCACACTTTGGAAACGCATCGACACATGCTATTCCGAAATAGGTGACAAAGCCAACGAACTAAGACGGCGCAAGACCCTCAATGCACAGAGGGAGAAGGAACTTGAGACTCTCAACATAAAGATACAGGTGCTGACAGACACTTACGAACAAGTGCACCGCACTTATACCCTAAGCCAAAGCAAGGACATCAAAAACCTCAGACAGGAACTCGTAGAAGGGTCTCCATGTCCACTCTGCGGCTCCACACACCACCCCTACCACTCAGACTCGGAACAACACCTTGGGCAACTGCTCGAAAACCTCACCGAACAACACAACAAAGCACAGGAAAACCTCAGACATACCACCGAACAACACGCCTCACTACTCAACCTGTACAATGAGGAGCAGGGACAATTGGCTGCTGAAGAGCTGTTCCTGCAAAGACTGCGTCGCGAACAAAAGGAAAACATCGAAGCGTGGAAAGCATTCGCAGACCTTGACAACAGCTTCGGACAGTGCGACGAAAACGTAAACAGCTATAACCGCAACGTCATACTCCACCAAATCCACGACTCATCGTGCCATGAACGCGACTTCGCAAGCCAACAACTCGACAACTTCAACCTGCACCAAGAGGAAATCAACCGCATCAACGGCCAGATACACACCGTGCAGACTCAGATAACCGAAAACGAAAGGCTCTATGCACAGGCCGCCACCAACTGTAACGTCACCGAAAGCAAAGTACTGACACTGCAGCAAACCATCGAAAGCGACAGGCATCTGCTGACAGAAGAAACCGCACACATCGAACCCCTCATAACCATCAACGGCTGGAAAGACCGATGGCTAAACTCCTATGAAACTTTCGACCACGAGCTACAAGCCATCAAGACTAAATGGGACAACACTACCGAAACCCTGCAAAAGGAAAAACAAACACTGTTTCAGCTGCAACAGGAACTCAACGCTATAAACAACAACCTTGAAGACCTGCAAAACGTGCGCCAGACGCTGATAAACAAGATCAGCACTCTGCAGCAAGACGTGAACCAAAACAAAGAGGAGTTGCGCACCCTCTTTGGCGACTGCACCGTAGATCAAGAAGCCACACGCCTTGAAAAAACCGTTGAGGAAGCCCGGGCTGGAGTAGACACCGCACAACACGACTTCAACAAGGCCAAGGAACACCATGTCACCCTGACAGCTGAAATATACAGCCTTAACAAGCAATTCTCTTCCTGCGAAAAAGAATATCAGGAACTGCGCACCAGACTCGACATAGACATCTCACGCTTCAACTCTGGCGAACATTCCACACTGCAATACTTTGAACTTGACAAATACTTCACAAACCCACAAGACTGGGCCAACATGCGCGCCGAAATAGACAGCCTTAAGACAAAACACGATGCCGTCTGCTTTGAAGTGGATGCTGCTACACGCACCGTTACCGACCTCGAAATGTCGCCATGGCGCCCCTCCGACAACGACCCCGAAGACAACAAACCCACCCTCTTGGCAAAAAAAGAGAGAATTGCCGATGACATCAAGAAAAACGACGAAGCACTGCACCAAGATGAATTCTTGATTAAAACCCACGATGAAAGCATGCGCATGACTGACAAGTTCATGCCTACCCTCGAAAAAGCCAAAAACAACTACAACGCATGGGAAAAACTGTGCAGTGTGTTGGGCAGCGCTGACGGCAAGACCTTCAGGGAAATCGCACAATGCTACACCTTCGAGTCACTGGTAGGGTATGCAAACCAACAACTCGCCGACCTTACACCGCGCTACACACTACGCAACAAGCCCGGCACACTGCAACTGTTCGTCATTGACCGCTACATGCTTGACCAAATAAGGCCTGTCAATTCGTTATCGGGTGGCGAGTCGTTCATCATCAGTCTGAGTCTTGCCCTGGGACTGTCATCGCTGTCGAGCCACAACCTTGACATCGGCAGCCTGTTCATTGACGAAGGATTCGGCAACCTTGATACCAACAATCTCAACATGGTCATCGATGCCCTGAGCAACCTGCAGCACACACAACGACGTAAAGTGGGAGTCATTAGTCACACAGAGCAGATACAGAGCCGAATCTCACCCAAGATACACCTTGAACCCGAGCCCGGAGGTAAAAGCAAGATTACTATTACCAACTGATCGAAACACCAGCAACCCCCAAAAAACAACCCTATGATATACAGACTGAAAAGAGCATTTGTATGGCTACGGCGATTCACACACCTGAGAGGCAACGGTGTGCAATCACCCTTTGTATATGACTTTATTTGGCAAGTGATAGACAACAGGTCTGCATACTATGCCTACACCGACCTGCACAGAGAACTGAAAGCTCTACCCTTGCGCCAGCGCAAATTGGCCAAACTGTTGTTCAGACTTGCCAACTACGTGCAGCCCTGCATCATCCGTCTTGATAAAGACTTACACAACACCTACGCACCATTTCTTAAACGGGGATGCGCAAAAGCAACCGTCACCACTACAGACGACACCGTCCCGACACAAAATTCTCAAAGCTCCGCCCCTATACTTATCGTATCACAAAAGCCCTGTATACCCCCCGACCCCAGCCTTCTGTCTGTCGGTTCAATGATTGTGGCACTTAACATACGTAAACCAAACGACAACAAAAACCTCTGGCGGCAGACCCTGACAAGTCCGCTGGCGACGCTGACATTTGACCTTTACAACTACGGAATAGTCATTATCGCTCCCGACCGCTACAAACAACACTATGTCATAAACTTCTAACATACCATATAAACATGAGTAAGATCTACACCCACTCTGGCGATAAAGGCCAGACATCATTGGCCGGCGGCAAACGAGTGGCCAAAACCCACGTACGCCTTGAGGCCTATGGCACAGTAGATGAGTTGTCAAGCCACATCGGCATGTTGTGTGCCATGCTTACTGACCAGCACGACCGTAACTTTGTCTGTTCAATACAACAGACCCTGTTCAATCTTTCGGCAATCTTGGCAACCGAACCAGAATCCTCGTGGCGACCACAGCCACTTGCCACAGATGCAGTCAGAGAGATGGAACAAGAGATTGACACCATCCAAGACGGACTGCCTCAACTCCGGGCTTTCGTACTGCCTGGCGGATGCCCAACAGCAGCCCAGGCGCACATATGCCGCACGGTATGTCGCAGAGCCGAACGCCGCATCTATGCTCTGGCAGAAGAGTTCCCCGTAGAAGACATCGCGCTGCAATATATCAACCGCCTGTCAGACTATTTCTTTGTGTTGGCACGCAAAGTCAACAAGCATACAGGCGTTGACGAAATTCTAAAAAATTAGTCTTTACGTCTTTTAACATTTTAGTCTAATTTTTTCAAAGAAAATATTCGTATATAAGAATATAATCTGTTACTTTTGCACCCCGATAATAGAAATATATTTCAAACTATGTATTGGACACTTGAACTTGCATCAAAACTTGAAGATGCACCATGGCCGGCAACAAAAGAAGAACTTATCGACTATGCCATGCGTTCGGGAGCCCCAATGGAGGTGGTTGAAAACCTTCAAGAGCTTGAAGACGAAGGCGAAGCATACGAAACAATAGAAGACATCTGGCCTGACTATCCCACCAAAGAAGACTTCTTCTTTGATGAGGACGAATATTAATCGCTCACACAAACAAACTGCTTAAAGCGTATAACATAAGCGGTATAGGAATTGTATTACAACATTCCTATACCGCTTTTTTTCGGTCTTTTACCGCCCACACAAACAGCCGAATCTGGCTATATTTTGAAGAATTAAACCCAAATCCTAATTACCGATTTGGTTTAAGATCGTAAATACTTGCACGAGGAAAACTTATAGAAGATAATCGGACGTAAATGCTTAAGAGTATCTTATTTTCTTTCCTAATTTTGTTGGGGAAGTGAAGCGTTATCACTATATTTGCACAAATCTGCGAGAATTTCCTTAGCAATAATACTTGGAATTAAATGAAAAGATTAAACACATATCCAGCAAGGCCATTTGTCAAGTGGGTTGGAGGGAAAACTCAACTTCTTGATGATATAAAAAAAACTCTACCTCGCGATTTATCACGTAGGAATGAGATGACGTATGTCGAACCATTTGTTGGGGGAGGAGCTGTATTGTTTTGGATTTTACAAGAATACCCAAACATCACAAGAGCTGTTATAAATGACATCAATGCAGAATTGATCTGTACATATCGAGTAATAAAATATGATGTCGAAAATTTAATTCTCGAATTGAGCCGACTTCAAAATGAATATCTTCCACTTAATGAAGTTGATAGAAAAAAGTATTTTCTTGCTCAACGTGAGCGTTTTAACGAAAGAGACACATCAGAGGTTGAAATCGCTGCACTCTTTATTTTTTTGAATCGTACTTGTTTCAATGGGTTGTATCGTGTAAACTCTAAAGGCAAGTTCAATGTTCCACATGGAAGATATGCAAATCCTAAAATTTGTGATGAGGAGACATTAAGAGCAGATTCTGCCGTCCTTCAGCGAGTTGAAATTCTTTGTGGTGATTTTGCACAAACTAGTAAATATGCCCATGATAATGTTTTGTTTTATTTTGACCCTCCATACCGTCCTCTGACAGATACTTCTGCATTTACATCTTACGCTAAAGAAGGTTTTGATGATGCCGAACAGATACGTTTGCGCGATTTTTGTGATTTAATTGCAAAGCAAAAATCTTTATTCGTGGCAAGTAATTCAGATCCGTTAAACGTGGATAATGAAGACGTTTTTTTTGATCATCTTTATAAGATGTTCTCTATTAAACGTGTATCTGCTGCAAGGATGATAAATTCAAAGGGAAATGGACGTGGTGCTATTTCTGAAATAATGATTTCAAATGTTGCTAATACTTACTGACATGAGGGACTTTGACGCTTGGCTTGCTGGTTTCAGACCATCTATTGCCGATTATAAATATTATGTTGATTTTGATAAGGTATTTAATAATGTGGAAGCTATTAAAATTCCACTCAATATCTTGAATTCGCTTATTGGCTCCAAGAATATCGAGGATGAATTCAGGAATATTTTGGTACAATATCCAGAAACATTAAAATGTATCCCTATTCTTTTAGCTAAGCGTGAGCTTGATATTATGGCTATGGATGAAGAAGGACAGATTGATTTTCATTTTGACAAACCCAATTGTACGAATGAAGATTATGTCAAATTCATGCGAAAGACTGGCCTTTTTGATTTGATGGAAAATCATATTGTCAATAATCTTGTGGATTACGTGACCGGTATAGAAACGGGACTTGACTCCAATGGACGCAAGAATCGTGGCGGTCATCTCATGGAGAATCTTGTGGAAAGTTTTCTTTGCAAAGCTGGACTCGTGAAAGAAAAATCATATTTCAAGGAAATGTATATCCATGAGATTGAGGCTAAATGGGGAATAGATTTGTCTTCTATTTCCAATAATGGTGGTGCGGAAAAAAGATTTGATTTTGTTGTAAAAGGAAAGAACACTGTTTATGGCATAGAAACAAACTTTTATACAAGCAGAGGTTCCAAGTTAAATGAAACGGCACGTAGTTACAAAACTATCACCATGGAAACCAAAGAGCTGGGATATTTCAAATTTGTTTGGTTCACCGATGGTTGTGGCTGGCGCAGTGCAAAGAATAATTTGAAAGAAACCTTTGATGTGTTGGAACACCTTTATAATATTGCAGATCTTGAAAATGGAATAATTCCAAAAGTTCTTATCTAAATGCCAACGTCCTATTATAAGTCAGAGAACAAGGATTTTACCCTTTTGAAAGGAGATTGTATCGAACTGTTGAATTCATTTGATTTTAAGTTCGATATGATTTTTGCTGACCCTCCTTATCATCTTTCCAATGGAGGAATCAGTGTTCAAAGCGGTAAAATGGTATCTGTCAATAAGGGCAATTGGGACAAGTCCAATGGATATGAGGAAGATTACCTGTTTGATAAATCTTGGATTTCTGCTTGCCGGAATAAGTTGAAATCCAATGGAACGATTTGGATAAGTGGTACATATCATAATATTTTCTCTGTGGCACGATGTCTTGCAGAGTTAGGATTTAAAATCTTAAACTGCATCACTTGGGAGAAAACAAATCCACCACCAAATCTGTCCTGTAAATATTTTACTCACTCGGCAGAATATATTCTTTGGGCACGTAAGGAACAAAAAGTGCCTCATTATTTCAATTATAAGTTAATGAAAAAGATTAATGGCGGCACTCAAATGCGTGATGTCTGGAGACTGCCAGCAATCGCATCATGGGAAAAGTCGTGTGGGAAACATCCTACACAAAAACCATTGTGTGTTCTTTCTCGTATCATTCAGGCATCAACTCTTTCTGGCGCATGGATTTTGGATCCATTCACAGGTAGTAGTACGACAGGTATTGCTGCAAATCTATTGGGACGCCGATTCCTTGGCATAGACCAAAATGAGGAATTCCTAGAACTGAGCAAGACTCGTCGTGAGGAGATTAACGATGTGTCAAAACGAACATCATATTTGGATAAACTTCAAAAGCAAGCACAACTGTTTGAAGATAACGGAATTCAAGTTCTTAATGAACCTCTTGTAGAATATAGGAAGGATCTGCCGTTTTAATATTCATGTAGCCGTTACGGGTTGTAAAAAATATTCAAGAGTGTGTATGTAAGAATTATTTGAATAACTTACTAATGGAGAAGATGTAAGACAATAAACTGATATATTTGCAAAACTCAAAGGTCTGAAGACTTGACTAAGACACACTGATTGAAATACTAACGCGACTGGTGTACTAATGTGTCTCAGCTACAAGAGAGAAAACGAATTAAGTAAATTGCGAAGAGGACATGAAGATAAGAAAGCTAAAATATAATAACCATAAGGCATTGGGAAATTTGGAGTTGGATTTTGTAAATCCTGCAACAGACCAACCTTACAATACTATTGTATTAGTGGGAGAAAACGGAACTGGTAAAACAACCATATTAAAGACTATTAGTGATTATATCAATGGCATAACTCTACAGCCGTTTGATTATATTGAATATGAGACAAATGGTGGTAAGTTCCGTATAGAACCATTACCAAAAAGGAATAAGACTTTTCATAAGAGGACGGACTTAATGACAGGTGAAGAGGAAGAGGTTGCAAGAGATAATAATAATAATGCGGAAATCATGCGGTCGGATAAAAATGATATGAGGCATTATGCATGCGCATTTTCAAAAGCTC
This sequence comes from uncultured Prevotellaceae bacterium, assembly GCA_900557555.1. Classification (GTDB taxonomy): domain Bacteria; phylum Bacteroidota; class Bacteroidia; order Bacteroidales; family Bacteroidaceae; genus UBA6382. Next base: position 29,229 of record USTH01000015.1, read on the forward strand.
GCGCTGATTTTAAGACCGTTAAAATAAGTAACGTGTCAACAAAAACGCTAGATTCTGAAATACACGATAATGACAATGAAGATAATTACACATCGTTGAAACAGCTAATTGTTGATATAGATAATCAAGATAATTCAGAATAAACTCAGCGGAACAAGACCAATAGGCTGGATTACGCACAGTTCTGGCCGACATCAAGAATGTATAGATTTTCTAATGCGTTCAATACTTTCTTCGGAAAAATTAGTTTTGACAGGATCGAGGATGTTGACAACGAAAAAGTAATCATATTTAAGAAAAACGGCAAAGATATTCCTATAGATGAATTGAGTACAGGAGAAAAGCAAATAGTTTTTCGTGGAGCTTTTTTGTTGAAAAATAATGGAAAGATGGACGATGGTACAGCTTTTATTGATGAACCAGAACTAAGTATGCATCCATTATGGCAACAAAAAATACTGGATTATTTCCGAAATCTATATAAAGATATCGTAGGAAAACAAAAAGCGCAGTTGTTTTTCGCTAGCCACTCAGAGTATGTTGTAGCTTCTGCTCTCAAAGATCCAGGAGAAGTCCTTGTAATAGTGCTAACGGAGAACGAAGGTGTTATCTCGTCAAAAAGAATAACAACACCAATAGTACTGCCGACCATTGTTGCATCAGAAGTGAATTATGCAGCTTTTGATATACCTACAATTGATTATCATATAGCTTTGTATGGAGCTATCCAGGCTAAATATAATAAACAAAGGATTGCTGATTGCGACACTTTTATAGAGGGTTGTGCATGCTATGACAAACAACAACATGAAAGTATAACAACTAACCCGAAAAGCGGGACACAATATAAGACTTTGCCAACAAAAGTGAGAAATGGAATAGACCATCCAGATACAGCACCGCAATATTCAGAGGAAGAGATGAAAACTTCCATCAATCTAATGAGAGATATTTTGATGAATGTACCGTAAAATATTATTCCTACATTCGAGGTAGTGTAAACTAAACTGTGCCAAGTTATTTTATGGAGCTGATTTGAAACCTCAATATTTCCAAATAGCTCCGTTAAATTATCAATATAGTCAAAGAACTCGGTAGTGTCAATTAAATGGATATAAATACTATGGATTTATCTCTCATTATTAGTGCCGCAGCCATAATATGCACAATATGCGGTTGGTTTGTAATTCATATCATGTCTCAACGTAGGGACTTCATAAACAAAAAGAAAGAAATCAGGATTTCATATCTAATTGACGCTTTTCGCCGTATAGAAGATGCGTCGCAGCGAAGAGATAATGATAAACTTCTTCAATTAGAATCAGCCATTGCGGATATACAGTTATTTGGAACGAAGAAACAGGTTGAGTTATCAAGAAAGTTTGCTATGGAATTCGCGCATAGTAGCAATGCAGATGTTACGCCTTTACTATATAATCTTCGCGATGATTTAAGAAAAGAATTGAACTTAGAAGCCCTAAATAATACTCAGTGGATATGTTTAAGAATAACAAACAAGGCTATATAAGATCACATTAATATATAAGTATGTAATTTATTGATATAACGAGTATAATTTGTTTGTCCACCCATTTCCTCCCATCGCCTCAGACTGTCTCAGATGGCGCGGTTTGTTTGCGCAAATTTCATTAATTATCACATAATATATTTACAATCAATACAGATAAACTTCTTCAATGAGGACGAATATTAATCGCTCACACAACCAAACAAACTGCTTAAAGCGTAGAAACATAAGCGGTATAGGAATTGTATTATAACATTCCTATACCGCTTTTTTCGGTCTTTTACCGCCCACACAAACCGCCCGAATTTGAGGCAGCGGGAAAACCATTGGGACAAAGGCACAGAGTGGCTAATATGGCAACGTTGCCGTGTTCTGCTAACTAGTGGACTCGTGTCAGCTAAGTTAGTGGACTATTGTCAGCTAGGTTAGTGGACAATAGTCCACTAGTTAGCAGAATGACAATTGTTTGGGTCACGGCATTATGAGATTGTTCTTGTGTGTTGCCGTGTACGCTTGTTATTATATGTACAAATTATGTAGCTGTGGGGAAACGTGAACTGCACCCCAAAAGTCACACAAAAACTTTTGGGGTGCAGTTCTCTTTTTTTTAACTTACAGCCTGTAAGTATTCAATGAAATATCATTCAATAAACTTGAGATTATTACTTTTCAAAGCTTACTTACCGGCCAGTGTGTGTCATCCTTATCGCCACTGACATCGCGTTTATCCAATACATTACCGTCCTGATCGTAGAACAGTTGATATTCCTGATTTCCATTCTCCACTTCTATAACATACTGTATAGGTTGTTCCGGATACTCAAGCATATCAATATCCTCCAGTTTCCACGCAGCATATTCCCCGCCCTTGAAAGCGGTTTGCACCGCAGCAGGTAATCCCTCCCAGGAAGTATCCACTTCAGTTAGTTTCCATGTGGCCTGAGTGTCGTACCACACATCCATTTCGCTACCATTCATCCAACAGTCGGCTACAAAATAACTGCCTTTCCGTTCCCACTCAATGCCCGTAGCAGCAGGATATTTATCCTTGAGAGCCTTCGACACTGCATCGGGAACGGTTATATTGTCATTTTTATCATCATCATCACACGCGCTGAAAGCCATTGCAGCAATGAACATCATCGCCAACATTTGAAATTTTATCTTCATACTATATCATTAATTTTAAGTTATACATCCGATATTGCAATCAATCGTCCATACTGACAAACTGTCCTTTTTTGTTGAACTTCAAAGAGTAGTCATTGGCCAGCTCCACTTCCACTCCGCTACGTCCGCGTTCAATCTTCGTAATAATCTCCTGTGGGAAATTCATTTTCACATATTCTTTTACAGATGCCGGAATCAGCGCCGCAGGTACGGCTGCTTTCTTGCAGTCTACGTCAGTCCAGTTGCCGTTGCTGTCAAAGTCAATCTCCGTACGGTCGGTCAACAGCACCTCATAGCTTTTTGATCCCAATATTCCGGTCTCGATCTTGATATGCGATATTTGCGGTTTGGTGAAATACTGGTTGATGAAATTACGGGCAGTCAAAGGCAGCTGCTTGGCATCGCGTGTAATCACATCACCGGCAAATGCCATTTGAACGGTTGCAAGAACCAGCACAAGAATAGACAATACTTTCTTCATAATCGTTATTTTTTAATGTTACTAAGTTTGTTTGTATCATTCACACTACAAATAACGACAGGGAAACTGGAAAGATTTGGGAATAATCAGCGTTAACGGTTATTTTTATTTTCTTTAACAAGCAAGAAGCAATGCATACCTTCCTGCCACTCGTAAGTAAGCCTCAATGAAAAAATCCGGGCAATGGAACGGACTATGGCAAGCCCCAGTCCAGTGGAATCCTTCTTTCCGTCAATGCTATGATAAAAACGGCGGAACAGTTTTTCACCGTCCAACGGTGCACCGCCCGTATTCTTGATCATTAACGACACCGGAGTGGTGAGTATCCGCAGCTCTCCCCCATCCTCGTTGTGAAGCAAGGCATTCTTCACCAGATTGGAGACAAGAATCTGTGCCAGCGAATGGTTGCAACGAATCACCAAGGGCTGCTCTCCTTTCTCGCGCACCAAGCGCACTTGCTTATGCTCGTATATATCCATTAAATCAGGCAGAAGATTGTCCAGGATTTCATCCACCGACACATCTTCCAGTTCCGTATATTGCCCATTCTCTATACGGGAAAGCAGCAACAAGGACTTGTTCAGCTTCACAGCGCGTCCCAGCGTGGAATAAATCTCGTCCAGTTCCTTCATCTGCTGTTCGGACAGGTTATCGCTTTCTGCCAACAGTTCCACTTTGCCACGTACAATGGCCAGCGGTGTCTGCAACTCATGCGAAGCATTTTCAATGAATTCTTTCTGCTCCTCATAAGCCTTGTAGCTACGGTTACCCATATCCACCGCCGCTTCACTCAACTGGCGGAACTCGCGTATCTTCGTAGGGTTCTCCAATGCCGGAACCTCCTTGCCGGGCTGGATACAATGCAGCCAGTCCAGCAGTTTATGCAATGGGCGGAACACTCCTTTCAGTATTAACTGAATACCGACGGATGTACATACCAGAAGAAGCAGGAACAAAGCCCCCAAGTACCAAAGCATCGCCTCTACCATATCGTCCCGTTCCAAGATAGAAATCATCAGCGTGAGTTCGTAGAACTGTCCGTCGGGCATGCGGAAAGCCGTACGCATCACACGTACCGGTTCGTCCTCATCCTCCAGTTCGATATAGACGGTGGAATCATAGAAAACCTCCTGATAATGCCGCCCTTCCTTCTCGGAGATAGGAAGAAATTTATAAAAAGACATCAACGAACCTTCCGTTTCAAGAATAGAAGGATCATGGAGCGCATGTTCTATCAGTATTCCGGCATAATTCTCCAGCGTGTCGTCCGTCTCGTCCACCACCTCGTCGATGATGGCATAATAAAACAGTACGCCCCACACTGCCATCAAGACGAACAGCAATAAAGAGATTTTGCGATATGTATAATATACCAGTTTCATAATTCGGACAGTTTATATCCAAAGCCATAGACAGCTTTCAGTTCAACGGAAGCATCCGCCTGCTTCAACTTCTTACGCAGGTTCTTCACTTGCGAGTAAATGAAATCCAGCGAATCGGCCTGATCGATATTATCTCCCCACACCGACTCTGCAAGACTCATTTTATTGATAACCCGGTTCACATTCACCACAAAATAATACAGTAAGTCGAACTCCTTGCGGTTGAGTTGCAGAGGAACACCGCCTACTTC
>USTH01000016.1 GCA_900557555.1 uncultured Prevotellaceae bacterium
TAATGGCGGTCATTAGAAAATGACAAGATTTTTTCTAATGACCGATTTGGGTTTAACTGTTGTGCTAATGCTTACCATCGGCACAAGCATGGTAGAAGCGCAGAATTGCGATTTGAACAGTGATGGTTTTGTGAATTCCAGTGATGTGGTTTACCTTTATAATTATATAAGAAATGGTGGTGGTGGTGAAGTAAAGGACGAGACCTTTACGGTGAACGGCGTGTCGTTTAAAATGATAGGTGTTGAAGGAGGCACGTTTGTTATGGGCTCGCATGCAGATAAGTATGTTAACCCTCATGATGTGACGCTTTCTAACTTCTCAATGGGTGAGGCTGTTGTTACTCAAGCCCTTTGGAAAGCCGTAATGAACCAGACTCCTACCTCTGATGGTCCGCAGTGGGAAGAATTCGATGGCCTGGGCGATAATTATCCAGCTTATAGTGTTAGTTATGAAGATGCACAGGCTTTTATAACAAAACTCAATTCTTTGACAGGACGGACATTCCGACTGCCTACCGAGGCAGAGTGGGAGTATGCTGCATTGGGAGGAAAGTATGCTAAAAATTGTTATTACAGTGGAAGCGATGTGCTCGAACTTGTAGGTTGGTACCGTAATAATAGTAAGACAGATGCAGAGGATCATATTAAGATGCAACCGGTTAAGCGCTTAAACCACAATGAACTGGGAATATATGATATGAGCGGAAATGTACTTGAATGGTGCCATGATTGGTATGATGACTATTCAACAGATGCTCAAGTAAATCCTTCGGGCCCGACTCACGGTGTTTTTAGGGTGGTACGTGGAGGTTGTTTTTCGGATGTCTCTGAAGAATGTCGTCCGTCGTATCGCGACTATACAGGTCCGGCAGACAGATTAGACTTTGTTGGTTTCCGCTTGGCAATGTAATAGGTGATAGTTTAAAAAATAAATGGCAGGTGTTCAAAAAATGTTTTTGGACACCTACTTTCGTTAAGATGTCTTGTAAAAAACAAGAAGTAGTCATAAAAAGACATACGTTGCGACCTTATGGCAGACTTGGTTTAAAATAAAAAATGTCTTTTGCGTTCTCAGAATGGAATTATTGAGTTACTTTTGTAGACAAGGAACAGAAAACACAGGTACACAATGGCAAAAGACAAGACGGCATACGTATGTTCGGAGTGCGGTTACGACTCTGTCAAGTGGTTGGGCAAATGCCCTGCTTGCGGGCAGTGGGACACATTTAGGGAGGTAAGGCTGGCATTGGCCGCAAAAAGTCGCCCTCCCTCGCATATTGCCTTGTCTCATGGCGATATGGGTGCAGAAACGGCAGCATCGCAGGTGGTGAGACTTAAAGATGTGGAGACACATGCGGAGCAGCGTATTGACACACACGATGCAGAGTTGAACCGCGTGCTCGGGGGTGGTCTCGTCAATGGTTCGCTTGTTCTGCTTGGCGGTGAACCTGGCATAGGCAAGTCCACATTGTTACTGCAGACTGTTTTGCGAATGCACCATCTCCGCATTTTATATGTCAGCGGTGAAGAAAGTCAAAATCAGCTCAAGATGAGGGCAGATCGCCTTTTGCCTCCTGACCAACAGGGCATAGGGGGTGAATGCTATATACTTTGTGAAACATCACTGGAGAAGATTTATGAGCAGGCAATGGCACTAAACCCCGACCTGCTTGTTATTGACTCTGTGCAGGCGGTGTCATCTGGACAGGGCGATGCATTCCCTGGCAGCATCTCCCAAGTAAGGGATTGTGCAGTGAGTCTCTTGCGCTATGTCAAGGACACGGGCAAGAGCGTGATACTGGTGGGTCACATCACCAAGGACGGCACTTTGGCGGGACCTAAGGTGCTGGAGCATATCGTTGACACAGTGTTGCAGTTTGAGGGTGACAGGCAGAACCTCTATAGGGTGTTGCGTTCATTGAAGAACCGTTTCGGTTCTACTGCAGAACTGGGTATCTATGAGATGCATGGTGGTGGGTTGCGCCCAGTGTCCAATCCCTCCGAAATGCTGCTGTCGCAAGACAACGAGGGGCTCAGTGGTGTGGCGGTGGCCTCGGCCGTTGAGGGTGTGCGGCCGTTTTTGATGGAGACACAGGCGCTTGTCAGTTCGGCGGCATACGGCAATCCGCAACGGTCAGCCACGGGTTTTGACCTTCGCAGGCTCAACATGCTTCTGGCGGTGCTGGAGAAGCGTGCGGGTTTTAAACTGTCGCAAAAGGATGTGTTTCTCAATATTGCCGGAGGCTTGAGGGTCAGCGACCCTGCCATTGACCTAAGTGTGGCGGTGAGTGTACTTTCAAGCACCTACGACCAGCCCCTCAAACCCTATACTTGCATGGCAGGGGAGATAGGCTTGGGTGGTGAGATACGTCCGGTTACGCGTATCATGCAACGTATAAGCGAAGCTCAACGTCTGGGTTTCCGCCGTATTGTAATACCTAAGTCCAATCTCAAGGGACTCGACACCTCGCGCATAGGCATAGAACTGATTCCGTCTGCCAGATTGCAGGACGTGCTGCGACAAGTGTTCTGACTCCGCTCCAAATATAATTCGTACGATGATAAAGGAAATAAATGTCCGTGTAAGTCCGAGGACTGTGGCTGTAAGCAGTGAACTGAAGCAATATGTGTCAGAAGAGTTAGGCATAGACTCTGGACGCATCAAGTCAGTCCAGACGGTGCGCAGTGGCATTGATGCACGACAACGCACGATATACATTAATCTTGTACTGCAGGTGTATGTTGACGAACCAGCTCCCGCACAACTCTTTGCACCTATTGACTATCCTAATGTTGAAAGAGGCCAGCAGGTTGTCGTGGTCGGAGCAGGCCCTGGGGGGCTGTTTGCCGCATTACGTCTTATAGAGTGTGGCTTGAAACCCGTAGTGCTTGAACGTGGCAAAGATGTCCATGCGCGAAAAAAGGACATCGCCCAAATTTCGCGCGGCAATACCGTCAATCCAGAAAGCAACTATGCTTTCGGGGAGGGGGGCGCAGGTGCGTTCAGCGACGGCAAGCTCTACACCCGCTCCACCAAGCGTGGTGATGTGGGCCGAATCCTTCGCATCTTCTGTCAGCACGGCGCCGACACCTCTATACTGTCGGCCGCCCACCCGCACATAGGCACCGACAGGTTGCCTCGTGTTATTGAAAACATGCGCGAGCGCATTCGCCACAGTGGTGGAGAGGTGCACTTTGAGACCCGGGTAGACAGTCTTGTGATAGAAAGAGACAAGGTTGTAGGGGTGCGCACGGCCGATGGCACGGAGTTTGCTGGACCAGTGATTCTTGCAACGGGCCATTCAGCCCGTGATGTTTATCGTATGTTGCACCGTGAAGGTGTGGACATTGAGGCCAAAGGTCTTGCCGTGGGAGTTCGTTTGGAGCATCCAAGTCACCTCGTGGACAGAATAATGTATCACAGCCGCGAGGGCAGGGGCGACTATCTGCCTGCCGCTGAATACCGCATGACGGCACAGTCTGGAGGGCGTGGCGTGTACAGCTTCTGTATGTGTCCGGGAGGTTTTGTAATTCCTGCGTCTTCTGGTCCAGAACAGATGGTTGTAAACGGCATGAGTCCTTCGGGGCGCAACTCCAAATGGAGCAATTCGGGCATGGTGGTGGAACTTCGCACGGAAGATTTGGACAGTGCTTCGTTGGGTCAATTTATGATGACGGCAATGGGTGACGAGGGCTTTGCGCAGAGCCGTGCTGACTGGAATGACGGTGATAATCCTCTGCGCATGATGTATTTTCAGGAGGCTCTCGAACGCCTTTGTTGGTTGCAGGCTGGCCACGCTCAGACAGCCCCTGCTCAGCGCATGGCCGATTTTGTGAACAAACGTCTGAGTGCCTCTTTGCCCCCTACCTCGTATGTGGCAGGGCTGGTGGCGTCGCCCTTGCATTTCTGGATGCCATCATTCCTCACAGAACGTCTGCGTGAGGGCTTTCGTATGTTTGGCAAACGTTATCATGGTTTTTTGACAAACGAGGCCTCTATGATAGCAGTGGAGACACGCACGTCTGCCCCAGTGCGCATTTTAAGACACCGCGACAGTCTTCAACATATACGAATCAACGGATTGTATCCGTGTGGTGAGGGGGCCGGATATGCTGGTGGCATTGTCTCGGCGGCCATTGACGGCGAGCGTTGCGCAGAGGCTGTGGCGGCATTATTCGGGCTTTAACCCAATAAGTCCTAACGGCCGATTTGGGCTAAAGTGCCAATCTGGCACTCTCTTTGTATTATAATTGTATATTTTGCCGACAGAAAAGTACTTGTAAAGTGAAAAATGCGACATGGTAAAGCAATGCCTGTAGGAAAAAGCCAAAGAAGATTATTTTAGAGGGTATTTTGTCGTTCAAAACTTTGGTCAGTTTTAAAAAAACGGTATTTTTGTAAGTTGAAACCCAAAACATCGTAAATACTATGAAAAAAAGTCTCTCCCTTATCGTCTGCTTGCTGTTTGTAACGGTTGTGCTACATGCTCAGAACTATACTGTAGCTCATGGCTCCGATGAGCATATAACGAATGACATTCACTATCCCAAGACGGTGGGCGTCAAGGGTACACAGACTGCCGAGTTCAAATTGGAGAATATCGCCACTGCCCCAGGGTGTGCGGCCTATTTCGACCGAACATCTACAGTCTTTGAGGTAAAGGCTGGCGACATCATAACTCCCAGTGTCACCATAAATGGGGCATGGATGCACAGTTTCATATTTGTAGATTGGAGTCAGAACGGCCAGTTTGAGGTAAATCTGCTTGGCGACGGCCCCTATACCGAGGGCGAAGGCAATGAATTGGTGAGCTATTCCCACTACAACATGGCCAGCAGTACCGTCAACAATGGGTGGAACAGTGCAGGTGAGGCTGTTGGTGGCAACGTCCTGACGCCATGTACTTTCCGTGTGCCTGCGCATCTGGCTGTAGGGTCTTCTTATCGCATGCGTTATTCAGTGACATGGAACTGTGCAAGACCCGATGGCGACTATCCTAATTTTATCAGCGACGGTGGCAGCATCATTGATGTGACCTTGAAGATTGTTGGCGTTGCAGAGAATGTGCAGAAATATCCGATTGACAACTATGAGGAGCCCTCGGTGGGTGATGTTCCTCCTGCCGAACAGTGGAATGCTCTGAGTGCCGGGCTTCATTGTTCGTGGGCCAACCGCAACGAGCACTACAAGAAGCATCTCGTGCCAGAGCTTACAGAGACTACAGTGGCCACCGTCACGGCGTGGAAGGGTGAGCGTGCCAATATTGAGGCGGTGCTTTTCAGCAAAGAAGACCAGGGGACTCTTCGTGTACGCATGACTGAACTTAGAAAAAATGGTGAAGGAACAGGCATAGAGTGCGCCACCGCCCGCTTTATGAACTACATAATAACTGATGATGGCCGTGGTTGCGGTGATCACAATTTTTCGCTCCCAACCTGGCTTGTGCCAGACGTTATAGAGCAGCCTGACAAGGCTAAGGTGGTCAACGCTTGCGAGACGCGTCCTGTATGGTGTTCTATAGAAGTTCCCCGCAACATTGATGCTGGCACCTATTCCACCGCCATGGAAGTGGTGAACGAAGCCGGTGACATAGTCAAGACTCTTGACCTCACTATAGAGGTTGTAGACCGTGCTTTGCCTAAGGCTGCCGACAGAAAGTTTCATCTTGACCTTTGGCAGCAGCCCTACGCTGTAAGCCGATATTATGAAGTGCCGCGATGGAGCGACGAACACATAGCTGCTCTGCGTCCGTATCTTGAGGCTCTCGGCAAGGCTGGCCAAAGTGTGGTGACCACCATTTTGTTCTATGAACCTTGGGGCGAGCAGTCGCACGACAAGTTCTCGCCAATGATACAAACTACAAGGAAGAAAGATGGCACATGGGCTTTTAACTACGACATCTTCGACAAATATGTGGAACTGTGCAACGAGTGTGGCATCAACAAGCAGATAAACTGCTATTCCATGGTCACATGGGATATGAAATTCCGTTATCATGACGAAGCCACCGACACCGATGTTGACTGGGCGCTTGCAGTAGGCACCAAAGACTATAATGAAATGTGGGATGCTTATCTAAAGGCTTTTCGCAGCCATCTTGAGAAAAAGGGATGGTTTGACAAAACCTGCATTGCAATGGACGAACGCAGCGAGAGCCAAATGTTGTCAGCCTATAATATAATTAGGGCCAATGGCTTCAAAATGGCTTTGGCTGGCAACTATCACTCCTCGCTCAACGACAAGCTCTACGACTACTGTGTGGCTTTGGGCCAGGGAGGTCGTTTTACTGATGCTGAGCGTAAATACCGCAAGGACAACAACCTGTTGACGACCGTATATACATGCTGTACAGAGAGCGAACCCAATATCTTCTCCAATTCATTGCCTGCAGAGGCCGCTTTTCTCCCTATACATGTGGCGGCCAATGGTCTTGACGGCTATCTGCACTGGTCGTGGATTAACTGGGACGAGCACCCTCTGACCGACACTCGTTTCCGTAAGTTTGGCGCCGGCGATACATATTGCTACTATCCCGGAAACCGTTCTTCTGTCCGATTTGAGCGCCTTGTAGAGGGCATCCAGCAGTTTGAGAAGATACAAATTATGAAGCGAGAGATGGCTGGTGATGCTTCATGGATGGAGACGTTCGACAAACTGCTTGGAAACTGCAAGGACTTTTTTACGTCTGGGGCGGAGTGCGCAGGCAAGGTTGACCGCCTTGAGGCCTTCCTCAACGGTAAGGAAGTGGATATGCCCGAGGATGTGACGGGTTATTGGAAGGTAAAGGTAGATGATACGCACTACGCAAAGTCTGCCGCTAATCAGACAAAATGGGAAACGGAACTTAGTGCTCAGGCAGGCTTCGACCTCTTCCTGATTGAAGGTGACAAAGAAGCTTGCACTATTAAATTGATGGGACGCACCAATAATATTGGTCCCGACAATTCCAGAAAACTGTTTGTAGACCAAACCGCCACTACGAAGTATTCCATTGTTGATGCTGCCGATGGCAAAGTGAAATTGAAGAACAATGGGTATTGGGTTTATGTTGATAACGGAACTTTTACATGGAACGCCACAAAGAGCACCGAGTTGCAGTTGGAGTTTGTGATGCCTTACAAAAAGCTTGCCCGTACAACTCTGTTCAGCACTCTTAACGGAGGCATGGACATTCCGCCTTATCGCATACCTGGCATCACCTGTGGCAAGAACGGCCGTCTGATAGCCAGTGCGGCACGACTTGTTTGCGGCACCGACCCTGGCTTTGGTCAGGTTGACTGCGTGGTAAAAATCAGTGATGACAACGGCATTACGTGGAGCGAACAGGAGATTGAGGTGGCCGTAGGTGATGCTACATTAATAAACAACGTGAAGACTCCGATGGAGGCTGCCTATGGTGATCCGGCAGTAGTCTTTGACCGTGAACATAATGAGGCTTTGGTAATGGCTGTGGCAGGATGTACAGTATATACAAGTCCTACTACCAACCGACAGAATCCGAACATGATTGCGGCCATACGAAGTCTTGATGGTGGCAATACGTGGGAGACGCCCGTTGACCAGACCGAACATATTTATGGGCTTTTTGACAGCGGCAAACCTTTGGCGGCTGCTTTCGTAGGTGGTGGCAAGGTTTTTCAGAGCCGCGTGGTTAAAGTTGGCGCATACTATCGCCTATATGCAGCTCTTGATGCTCGCCCTGGCGGCAACCGCATAATATATTCGGACGACTTCGGCCGTTCATGGAAAGCCCTTGGCGGTGCAAGTGCAACACCTGTACCCGATGGAGACGAACCCAAATGCGAGGAATTGCCAGACGGACGTGTGATTGTTACAAGCCGCACAGGAGGTGGCCGACTGATGAATATCTACACATACAGCAACACTCGTACAGGCGCTGGCAAATGGGAGGCCCAGGTCAAGGCTACAATGAGTGGTCTTAGTGCAAGCCCCAGTACCAACCCCACCAATGGTGAAATGCTGATTGTCCCTGCCCAACGCACCAGTGACGGCATGATGCTTTATGTGGCTTTGCAGTCTGTTCCTACAGGCAGCGGACGTAACAATGTTGGTATCTTCTACAAGGAATTGGCTGATGCCGATGATATCCGTAATGTTACGGCTTTTACCGATGCTTGGGATGGTTTCTACCAAGTTAGCTCTACTGCTTCGGCCTACAGTAGCTTAGATCTGCAAGCCGATGATAAAATTGGTTTTTTCTATGAGGAGACACTGACCAAATGGGGTGTCAAGCCTAACCCCGTTAGTACCAGTTTTCCCACGGGTAGCGGTACGCACAACTTCGACGGATTTGAAAATGTCTACGTGGCTCTTGATCTGGAGATGATTACCAGCGGCAAATATACTGTAAACCGCAATGTGAACCGAGGCGATTATCTTAAGAATTATTTTAATTCGATTATCGATGAGGCCGATATGCCTGACGATGAAAAGGATGCGGCAAGGGCAGAGGTGGCCAAACTTTCTAATGACCCTGCTATGGAACAGATTGATGCCATTTATGGTCTGATAGAGGGCGCAGAGCCTGCTGACAAATGGGATGGAAAGGTGCTTGCATTTACCAATGTTCAGCAAAACAATACAGAACGAACGTTATATATCGAGAACGGAAAGTTGAAGTTCGCCTCTGCAACGGTAGAATCGCTTGGTGAGAGTGCCCAGTTTAAGTGTACAAAGAGGGAAAACGGCAAATACAGCCTTTTGAATGAAAACTCTGGATTGTACATGATATGGCGTTCAAGTGATGCGCAGAATTATGGCTACAATAATAATTGCGGCACGCTGACTGGTTATAATGCCACCTATTGCGACTGGGTTTTTGCAGACGCAAGCGGCACAAAGGCCAACACATGTTATCTTGTCAGCAAGCGCGCTGATGGCTCTACCGATGGCTCTCTTGTTATAATGAAATCTGGTGTTTTTGATTCCTATGGGGCCTCTGTAGGGTGGAATGCAAACTATAGCAACCTTTTCCGCATCAACATCGTTGACCTTACGACCGGACTAAAAGTCGAGACAACAGCAGAACCAACTGTCAGGGACGGGAAGTATTTGCACAACAATCGTGTTTTCGTCATCAGAAATGGTGTGTGCTATGATACATCTGGACGCCGTCACAATTAATCCCAATTCGGTCGTTAGGACTTCGGTTCACCCTATATATATCGGGTGAGCCAAAGACGAATGGTAACAATTCGTGAACGTATATACAAAAAGAAAAGAGCTAAATATTTGATTTGTAAATACTTAACTCTTTTTCTTTGTGCCCAGAGCCGGGGTCGAACCGCATAAAACAAAGGAAAGAAAAAGTAATAAAGTAATTGATATACAATGATTTACAATGTCTCACTTTTTTTTCTGGTTTTTGACAAAATACCTAGTTTTTGCCTTGTTTTGTTAGAATTAATACCTTTTTAACACCCCAGAATTAAAACTTTTTGTACCTTTTCAGACGAAAAGAAAACGTCAGTTGGCATATGAGCCGCCATTCCTTCGCTGTTAACATCCTCAACAATGGTGCCAATATCAAGACCGTTGCCAGCCTTCTTGGCCATAGCGGTTTGAAGCACACCGAGAAATACACCCGTGACGTTGACAAGTTGAAAGAGAATGCCATTAACAGCCTGCCAGCACTCAACCTATAGCATTGATTTATTTGCAGGCGAAAAGAGAATGATATTTTTTCATTTCGCCAGCAAACATCATTGTTCTGGCGAAAGATAAATAAGTTTAGTCCACATTGCGCATATATAGCAAGAATGCGGACTAAATGCGAATAATATAGCCATGGAATTGTGTAATCAGCAATAAAAGAGACATGCTATTTCGAAAAAAATCAATAGAATGCACGCGATGTCATGAATAATTAGTATATTTGCATCTAAATTTTAAAGTTTACCAGAATTATCATATAAACAATGATGGTTATGAAGAAAATCTTTTATTTGGCACTTGTTGCCATTGTTATTGTTGCCTGTAAGCAGTCGCAAGAACAAAAGGCAGAATATCTCATCAAGGAAAGCTTGAAAAAGTCGCTCTACAAACCTGAAACATACAAACCGGTTGAAACAAAAGTTGATAGTGCTTTTGCGCCATATGACGACCCTACTTTTTTTGAGGAACTGGCAGAGTTGGGTGAGATGAATTCTGAATATGAGGAACTGGAGTCAAAAGCTAAACACGCAAAGTCATCTATGGCGATTTGGAGTGGTCCATATATGTCGGCCTATGGCAGAAATGAATATCAAGAAGCAAAGTCAGACTACGAAGAAGCCAATGCTAAATTAGAAAAGCTGAAGACGAAAGGCAGGAAGCAATTTAAAAAAATTGCGAACATGCTACAAGTAAGTAATAAATTTATTGGCTACAAGGCTGTGCATAACTATCGTGCAGACAATAATGCTGGTAATACCTTGATTGGCAATACCATTTTCTTCATTGACAAGAACTTTGAGGAGATTACGTATTCAATGGAGGTTGATGAATACAATCAAGTACAGGAGGCAATTAGCAGTTTCAAGGAGCAAATAGAGGAAGAGGGCGAATAGTTATGGTGAGCGTTGAAGAAAACAATGAGACCAAAGACTGCATCTACAAGGACGAGCACTATTCGGTACGTGACAATGGGGCTGTAATGCGGCATCCACGCAAAGGTAAGCGGCTTCGGAAAGATGACAATGTTTGGACTTTTGGAAAACCAAACGAGAAAACAGGGTATATGGAAATTGCAGGGCAAAGGGTTCACAGAATTGTGGCTTTTGCATTTCTTGGAGATCCACCGACTGAGCAGCATGTTGTTGATCACATCGATACTAATCGACGCAACAACCGGCCAGAGAACTTGCGATGGCTAACACGATTAGAAAACGCTTTGAACAACCCAATTACTCGTGCAAGAATAGAAAATCTTTGTGGTAGTATAGAAGTGTTTCTTGCCGATCCGTCTGTCTTGCGAGGACATGAAAATATTGATCCGAATTTCAATTGGATGCGGACAGTTTCACCAGAAGAAGCCCGTGCGTCATTAGAGCGATTGACAAACTGGGCAAAAGAGCATCCGATGCCACAAGGAGGTAGCCTTGGCGAGTGGGTCTTTCAAGAGCAAAAACAAAGTAGCAGACCTTATATCCCTTTACATTATCAACAACCAGAGCCAGTAGAACCAGAACCTGCGGACGCGCGTCCCATTGAGACCAAATCGCTAACGCCTAATGCTATACAATTAGATTGGAAACACCCAGTAGAATTCCCATGCTGTCCCCTGCAGGTTACAGGAAAACCGCTTGAAACATATCATGCTAATTTGAAAGAGGGGAAAATCTTTAGCAAGAATAGTTTTGGAGAATCAACAATTCTAAAATATTGTTTGACAAGTTCCGAAACCCTATGGGTTATGTGCAATATCAGCATTGGCTGGAAAACTCACGCTATAACAA
This sequence comes from uncultured Prevotellaceae bacterium, assembly GCA_900557555.1. GTDB lineage: Bacteria > Bacteroidota > Bacteroidia > Bacteroidales > Bacteroidaceae > UBA6382. Next base: position 11,458 of record USTH01000016.1, read on the forward strand.
AAATAACATATAAAGGTGGATTATTCTATCATGAAAATATGGGAGTCTTCGATATCGGAGATGAGCCCGAAGAATTATTTGATGATATACTTCGACGAAATAATAAATAAAACTCAATAACACGATGGCGAAAAACTTAAATAGAATAAAGGGTGTATTGGCTGACAGGCAAAAGACCAATAAGTGGCTGGCTGAACAGCTGGGTAAAGACCCCGCAACGGTCAGCAAGTGGTGCACTAATAGTTGTCAACCCTCCCTCGAAACTCTTATGCAGATAGCCAAACTCCTTGATGTGCAAACAGATGATTTACTACGGTTAGAAGAATTTCCAAAGACTGTGAATCTGAAAGTGCAGAGTTAAACAAGAATAAAACCAATTATCATGGCAAGCAGAAAGAAGCATAGCATAGAAGAACGTGTAGAGGACTGGTGCAAACAGCAGTTCAAAGGACAAAAGTACTACACTAAGACCGAAAGCATCAATCCTGAGATTGAGGATGCAATTCGCAAGGCTCCAAGCAAAAAGGGTGGATCAGGATCGAACTTTCCTGATATTAAATGCTTTATACAAACTGCTTCGATGCGTCGCATTCCTGTAATGATAGAGGTAAAGGGAACGAAGGGTGACTTTATCAAGTTGGATACCAATAGTAATATTGACAACAAGAAGAAGGACAATGAACCCAATTACACCAACATTGCCAAGTATGCTGTGAATGGTGCGATACACTATGCTCATGCAATTTTAAACTTCACCGAGAGTTATAAGGAAGTGGTAGCTGTTGGTGTAAATGGCTTCGAAGATACTTGTGGATTGACAACTGAAATAGGGGTTTACTATGTATCTAAAGACAATTTGTTTGTACCTAAACGCGTAGGTGACTTCTTAGACTTGTCGTTTCTTCTCAATGAAAAAATATATATAATGTAAGATTAGGAGATACAAAAGGGTCGATGGCGGAATACCGTAACATGTTTGATCAGGCCTCCTTACTTTTACTTTATGATTTTATGAGGCCGAATCGGGTTTCTACTTATGCTATAATTGATCATAGCGAGATGAGCAAACAGGAACTGACGCAGATAGGATATCCTAATCCACAAAGGAAATGCTATATGACATTTCAGATATGTCCCATTGAAATGGATTTAACTCTTATCAAGAATCAACGTCTAATAGAAAAGTTGATAGAAACGAACCCACCAAAAGACAAAGAAACACCTGTTTTTATTGAACCATAAAGAGTGCAGAATGACCATACAAGAAATAACAACCCGTAAAGAAGATCAAACATTTGACTGCAAAAGCATTCAAATAGACCCGAAGGCTTTGGCTGTGCCTATTGTAGCATTTGCCAATGCTGATGGTGGCGTAATAGCCATTGGAGTTTCGGATAAGACTCGGAAAATTGAGGGGGTTGACCAGCATACGGAGAAGTTGAACGAATTGCTGCGTGTGCCATTTGATTTCTGCAATCCCTCAGTTCCAGTGACTTGCTCATACCTGCCTTGCACGGATAAGGATGGGAATGAGAACCGTATTTTGTTGATGGAGATTCCTGCCAGCTCGAGCCTGCATACCAACCAGGCTGATGAAGCCTTTATGCGTGTGGGCGATAAGAGCCGGAAACTGACCTTCGATGAGCGGGTGCAACTGATGTACGACAAAGGGGAGCGCTATTACGAAGATACAGCAGTGTATGACGCAACCATCGATGACATTGACATGGATGCTGTGGCCGACTATGCCAAATTGGTCGGCTATGGGAAAAGTCCCCTGCAATACTTGCGAGAGAACAATGGTTTTGTGAGGACCAACAAGAAGGCTGTGATTAAGCGAGAGCAGAGCGATGCTCGCATCAGCTCTGCCGAGCGTGAGCAGGCTCGACCGGAGGTCAATGGTGAAGAGGAGGTGAGCACCGCTTGCATTCTTCTCTTTGGCAAGTATCCCCAGAAGTTCTTTCCTCGGGCCCGCACTCGTTTCATTAGATACGAGGGCGTTGATGAAAAGGTGGGTGCTGAGATGAACGTCATCAAGGATGTTACATTTGAGGGAACTATCTTGAACCAAGTCAAGAAGACGATTGAGTTTATCGAGACGCAGGTTAGGGAGCATACATTCCTGGGGCAACATGCCCAGTTCGTGACAAAGCGTGACTATCCTGAGTTCGTCATCCAAGAGATGACGGTCAACGCTTGCTGCCACCGAGCCTACAATATCAAAGGCACGGAGATACAAATTAAGATGTTTGATGACCGGTTGGTATTTGAGTCTCCGGGCAAACTCCCCGGACAAGTGAAGCCCACTAATATCCGACATACCCACTTCTCCCGTAATCCTAAAATAGCAGCTTTCCTCAAAGCATATCACTTTGTGAAGGAGTTCGGCGAGGGCTTTGACCGTATCTGTCGTGAACAAGAGGCCAATGGTGCGAATGTTCCATCTTTCAGAACTGACGAGTTTATCCTGAAGATTACAGTGCCCAAGGTAGCAGAAAACGTACAGAAGCAAACAGGAAACGTAACAGAAAACGGCAGAAAAGTAGCAGAAAACCACAATAGGGTAGCAGAAAAGGTAGCAGAAAATCATAGCAAGGTCATAGAAAAGTTGAGAGAAAAGGCAGCTGAATTAGGAGAGACTTTAACAGCTAATCGAATCAAGATACTAGAACTGATGATTGAAGACCCGTATATATCAAGAGCTGACTTGGCAAATAACGTCGGAATTAGCGAAACTTCGATTTATCGCAATATCGAAGCCATGCGTGGTAAGTATCTCCGTCGTGTCGGTCCCGACAAAGGTGGCTTTTGGGAAATAATACTTGAAAGATTGTAGATGGCACTAAAAATGTTTTACCGGACAACAATAGTTTACAAAGGAATCTTTCTGCGGCGAAAGGAAAAGGTTGTTCTTGTAGATAGCCGATTGTCATTTCTCAGCAATATATGAGTGGTTGGAAAGCTGGTCAAAGAAGAATGCTAACAAGCGATTATTGCTTGACCTGAGCGGAGTGATGGGCAGACAATCAAATATGGCTTTCAGTTGTTCAAAGGTAACGTCGCCACCTTTGAACATCCGCACCTCATTGACACAATCAACCAGGGAGTCAATTTGTTGGTCGTTTAATGAGTGCTCAAAAGTGCATTTCTCAACTTGAACATTTTCGGTGGCAGGTTCAGTTATCGATTCGGGGTTAGAGGAAACAGAGTTTTAGTGGATTGCCCCTTGTTTAAAGCAAAAAGTTAAGTACTTGTTTGTCAAATACTTAACTTTTTCTTTGTACCCAGAGCCGGGATCGAACCGGCACGTCTTTCGACATTGGTGTTTGAGACCAACGCGTCTACCAATTCCGCCATCTGGGCAGGGAGTGGCGCAAAACGCTCGGCAAAGTTATGATTTTATTTTGAGACAGTGAAATTTTTCGAAAGTTTTTTGTTGGGTGTTTCACAGGGACGGGTGTGGTGTTTCTGTATAGCGGTGAGAGGACGGTTAAGGCGGTGTGTTGAAAAGGGGTGGTGCGGTATTGGTACTTCTATGACCCAAAGTTATTGTGAAAAGTTTTTTTGGGTAGTAAAACATCTATGATATGAGGAAAAATGTCTAATTTAGCATCAGCAATTGATTCTATAAAAAACGGAGGCTATTTATGGACGATAGAAATTATTGTATCATTCTTGCTGGTGGTGTCGGTTCTAAGCTGTGGCCAATAAGTTGTTCGGAAAAGCCGAAACAGTTTTTGGACCTGTTTAATCTGGGACGCACAATGCTCCAGATGACCTATGACAGATACTCTAAGGTAGTGCCAGCGGACAACATATATATAAGCACATATAGGGGCTATGTTGACACGGTTCGGGAACAGCTGCCAGAAATTGATCCAAAACATATTGTTGCCGAGCCATTGCAGATTAACACCGTACCCGCTACAGCTCTGACCATGATAGACATTATGGGGCGTAATCCCAAGGCAAACGTGATTTCTGCCCCTGCTGACCATATAATATATGATATGGTTGCATTTGAGGAACAGATGAAGAAAGGACTCGATTTTGTCGATGAAACGGGTAATTTCGTGGCCATAGGCATAAAGCCTACCCGTCCGGCAACCAGTTATGGATATCTTCAAGTGGGCGAAGAGTCTAAAGACGGTTTTATGTGCCTGAAGAGTTTTACGGAGAAGCCCAATTCTGATTTTGCACGTGTTTTTTGTGAGAGTGGAGAGTTTTATTGGAATACAGGAATCTTTATCTGGAACGTGAACATGATGCTACATGCCATGGAGCAGGATTATCCCGAGTTCAACAAACTGGCATCGCTTGTCAATGGGTCTATTGTGGCAGAGGACGCCAGCCGTGTGCTGGGGGATCAGTATTCGCGTATACGCTTTCAATCGATAGACCTGCTTATTCTCGAACATAGCGAGAATGTTTATGTCGCTCCTTGCGACTTTGGATGGGCGGATGTCGGCACTTGGAAGAATTTCTATGACCTCCGCCAGAAAGACATTGACAGAAACGTGGTGGTTAACGCCAAGAATATTTTATATGATTGCAAGGATAATCTGCTTTACACCTCGTCAGACAAGGTTGTAGCTTTACAAGGTCTGGAGGGTTATGTGGTTGTGGAAAACGACAAGGTGCTAATGATCTGCAAAAAAGATGACCCTGCTCTTATAAGACGTATTATGAATGATGTCAAATTGAAATTCGGTGACGATGTCATGTAGGTTTGCATACTTGTGCGCCAACGCTATTGCCATACAGCTGCCGTTTGCGTTTCGGTGTGTCTAATTTGTACTGATTTATGGAAGAAAAAGAGTTGTATCCCTTTTTGTTTGAACCGAATTTGCGTGAGGTTATATGGGGTGGCTTCAGATTGAAGGCTTGGAAAGGTCTGCCCTCTGATAATAAACTGATAGGCGAGAGTTGGGAGGTCAGTGCCATCCCAGAACGTCCTAGCATTGTAAGCAACGGTAGCCTTGCGGGAACGAAAATAGCCGATGTCATATCTTCTTATGGTGAGCGGGTGTTGGGAAAGTCTGTAGTAGCAAAATACGGGCTTGAGTTTCCTTTGTTGGTCAAGTTCATTGATGCCAGAAATGATTTGAGCATTCAGGTTCATCCCGATGACGAGATGGCGATGAAGTATCACGGCAAGAAAGGCAAGACCGAGATGTGGTATATAATAGATGCGGAGCCGGGAGCCTGTCTTTATGCAGGGTTTAAGGAGCGCATCACTCCATACGAGTATGCTTGCAGAGTAAAGGATGGCACCATCTGTGATGTGTTGGCTCGCCATGATGTAAAACCCGGTGATGTGTTCTATATTCCTGCTGGCAGAGTTCATGCCATCTGTGGTGGGATATTGCTCGTGGAGGTTCAGCAGAGCAGTGATGTCACCTACCGTATTTTTGATTACAACCGTCGTGATGTAGACGGAAATCTTAGGGAACTTCATACAGAGTTGGCGGCAGAGGCCATTGACTATGAGGTGCAGGATGATTATCGCACCAATTATATTGACGAAGCGGAAAGAGCCGTCCCGGTTATCAGAAGTCCGCACTTCAATATCCGTGTGATGGATATTGCCAACCCATTTCACCGCAACATGATGAAGTATGACTCGTTTGTAATAAGTGTTTGCCTCAGTGGTACTTGCATAATATCTGTCAGAGGCAGGCGAGACTTGTCTCCAGTGGTTCTTACCGAGGGACACAGTTGCCTCATTCCTGCAGAGATTGCTGACTATGACATTGTACCTGTAGACGGCGAAGCCAAGATTCTGGAAACGTTTATAGACAACATGGATTTAGGTTTTGCGGCACGAATGAATAGGTTCTTCCATATCTCAAGAAGATAACCGTAAACACCACGATATCGTAAGTAACGAAGCAACCGCAATGCCTGCTGACAGTTCTTTGCAGGCGTTGCGGTTGCTTTGTTATATAATTATAATAATGTGTTCAGCTGTTTAACCCAAATCGGTCATTAGGTCGTAAATGGCGTTTTTTTGTTATTTCTAAAACATCTTTTCTGGATATTGTCCAGTTTCACCGAGTTTGGCAAACTTCTCTACCACGCCCGGACGATCTTCTGGGTATGTTACTCCAAACCATTTTGACGTGGTGTCAAGCACTTCGCATGTAGCCTCGCCTTTCTTGATAAGATGGTCAACCATGAGAGGGATGAAGAATTCGCTCTTCAGGTTCTCCTGATTCTTGGGGTCAGAGAGGAACGCCTTGAAAAACTCTTCGCTATGTTTGAAGTAATCAGGGGTAAATCCCCAGAAATTCATGCTCACTGATGTTGTGTCAGGAATGGCAACCCATTTGCCGTCTTCGTCAAGATACTCTACTTTGCCGTTGTGACGTTCTATCTTTGTGCGCTCCACAACAGACGTGAGGTGATGGGTATTCTCGTCATATTCACACACGCCGCGGCTTACGGTACCGCTGTCGCTCAGCGTGTTGTCAACGCGGAAGCCTACCATGGCATATTTGCCTTTGCTACCTTCTGGCAGTTCGCTCAAGAACTTGCCCATAACCATAAAGGAATCTCTGTCGTAGAAATCATCACAGTTGATGACGGCAAACGGTTCCTTTATGATATCTTTTCCCATCATGACAGCGTGGTTGGTACCCCATGGTTTCTGGCGTCCTTCTGGCACAGTGAATCCCTCTGGAATGGCGTCAATTGACTGGAAGCAAAGGTCACATGGAATATGTCCTTCGTATTTTGCAAGGATTTGCTGGCGAAACTGTTCTTCAAAGTCTTTGCGTATCACCCATACGATTTTGCCGAAGCCTGCCTTGATGGCATCGTAGATGGAGTAGTCCATAATTGTTTCGCCGTGTGGGCCAAGGGTGTCTAATTGTTTTAAGCCTCCGTAGCGGCTACCCATGCCTGCGGCGAGGAGAAATAGTGTTGGTTTCATGTTGCTGTGATTGTTATTTAGTGTTTAATAGTTGCTTGGGTGTCAATATTTGCTTTTGAATAAAAACAGAAGCGTTAATTGCTTACAAAGATAAGCTTTTTTATTAGTTTTATGTGTATTTTGTTGACAGAAATTGTTTTGTTTGTGAAAAAACTTGCGCTTGACAGGGAATTTGCGCATAGTTATCTGCGTGTAACAAGAACATACAGTATGACAGGCACGCCAAAAAGTGGCGTGACCACATTGAGCGGAATAAGTGTGCCGTCAGATGGCAGACTGCATACCCAGTTGCATGTGAGTCCGATTATTCCGCCGAACAGAAGGGTCAGTGGCATCAGTGTGCGGTTGTTTGCTGTGCGTGAGACCATCCTTGTGATATGTGGCACGGCAAGCCCTATGAATGAGATCGGGCCGCAAAAGGCGGTGGTGAGAGCAGAGATTAATCCTGTAGATATCAGCATGGTGTTGCGTATGCGCTTGATGTTAAATCCAAGGTTACAGGCATAACGGTTGCCGAGTAGCAGTGCGTTAAGTGGTTTCATAAGTGTGATGCAGAATACCGTACAAATCGTCATGGCTATGCTGAAAAAAGGCATGGCCTTAAGGCTCACCCCACCAAAATTGCCCAGTCCCCACATCACGTAGCTGTGTACCCCCTGCTCGGTGGCAGAGTAGTTGAGCAGTGAGATGACCGATGAGGTGATGTAGCTTATCATTATACCTATTATCAGCAGGGTGATGTTGCTTCTTACGTAGTTGGCAAGCAATGCCAGAAGGGCGATGATTGACAATGCACCGGCAAATGCGGCCGCCACAATGAGTAGAAACCCACTCAGCACGGCTCCCATTGTCACGACACTGCCACCCAACAGCAGCATTACAATGGCCACACCAAGACTCGCTCCGCTGTTGACTCCAAGAATGGAGGGGTCGGCAAGGGGATTTTGAAACAATGTTTGCAAAACCAGTCCGCTTGCCGCTAATGTCGCACCGCACAGCAGGGCTGTCAAAGCTTGCGGCAGACGTGATTCTATAATGATATATCTTGTTACAGGGTCTGTCTCGGCTCCCGTCAGCGCAGACACAATCTTAACAAACGGTAGATGCACCGAACCGCATAAGATGTTAAGAGCCAACAGAAAAACAAGAACAAGGCTTGCGGTGGTAAACAATATGGCTGGGTGCGGGGAATGCTTCATTTCAGCGGAGAATAGAATTTCGACTTGTGGTCAGGCAGCAGTTGCGGATGAAGAATACTGATAAGGTCAGCCAGAAGAATGTCAGGTCTGAAGGGTGCCTCGTCATAGAACGGCACTTTCAGGGTGTTGCATCCAAATACCTTGCGGGTCTTGAAAGCCCTGAAGTTGTGGTATGCGCTGTTCTCTTTGTTGAGTGAGGAATAGGTAAAGTCCTCATTTTGTCCGTATTTGATAATCCATACGTCGGCATCAAGAGCACGAGTCATAACACTCTCCAACGACAAGGCCTGGGTTCCGCTTGTCTTTTTGTCACCGATGCTGTAGTCTGCTCCTGCATCGCTGAACAGCTCACCGTAGATGCTGTTACCTCCGGGCATATACCATGTCTTGGCGTTGAGCATGTCAACCAGCAATTTAGGGCGTTGTCTGATGGTGTCGGTTTTATGCTTCAGCGACAGGTAATTGTTTTTTATCTCGTTGAACAGCTGCTCGGCTTCTTGTTCCTTCCCTATGAGCATTCCGTAGAATTTAATCCACTCCGCCCTGCCCAATGCAGATGTTTCCATATAGTCTGCACACTCAACGATGGGAATGCCTGTTTTCTCGATTACTCCGTAGCTTGTGCCCTTGAATGGCGACATGAGTATTGCATCGGTGTTCAGTTGCATAATGCGCTCAGTGCTGGGGTTCATGCTGCTTCCTGCATCGCATATTTTCTTGTCTGCAATCTGTCGTCTGACCGTACTATCCATAATGTAGCCTACGTCACATACACTGCCGATACAGTCAAGTGCACCCAACATCTTGAAAAGACTTGCATGTACAGAGGTGCTTACGCACATTTTTTTCAGCGGAGTTCTTATTACAGTGGTATTGGCGGGCAGTGTTGCAGGCATGTCAGCCGCGTCCTCTACCAGAGCATATTGGTGCAGTGTGGTGTTATCGGCCCACGGGTCAGCTATAGTCACCAAGGTGTATCCCGCATGGCGCTCAATATGCAGTAGCCGGCTGTATTCAAGGCGCAGTGTGTCGTTTGAATGCTGTCTGGTGGAAACGTTGCCACACGAATACAAAGAGACACAAATTATTGTAGTGAATAGGATTTTTGCTATAGCTTTCATCGAATATCGGAGTAAAAAGATGTTTTCCCCGCCATGTGGTATAATGACATAGCGGGGAAACGGATATGTTGTTAGAAGAAGATTACTGTGCCGGGGTTTACACCACAGACAAACATGTCGAGTTTCGTGCCGTTGCTGTCATAGCGCATCACACGGCCGTTGCCTTCATAGTCAGGGTAGATATTTCCGTTACCGTAGTCTTTGGAGACATACGAGGTGATGTAGACGTCACCATTGGCGGGATTGACTGCAATGGTGTATGGTGAGAACGGCAGTTCGCTCGGAGTCCATGTGCTGACTGATTTTTTGTTCAGATCATAGACAGAGTATGTAACGCCAGAAGTGGAGTAGAAATTATTGTCAACAAGGTAGAGCTTGTTGGGACCGATTGCCATGTATGTAGCATCGGCAATCTTGACTGTCTTGCCGTCTGTGCCAAGAGTGTATACGGCAGGGTTTTCATCGTAGCCACTATAGTCTGCATTGTATTTGCCAGAGCACAACAGGAAGAGAGATTTGTCGTCTGTGGTAAGGTCAACAGGATTGGTAGGCACTGTAATGGTGGTCATTTTGGCGAAGTTGGCGAGGTTGATTGCGGTCACGGTGCTGCCCGACCCGTAGCCGGAATTTGCTACATAGAGAATGCCGTTCATAACAGCCATGCCTTCGGGATAAGCATCGGTGGCTATCGTGCCGGCTACGCTGTAGTTGACAGTATCAATTTTGGCTACTTTGCTTTCGGTGAATGATGTTACGTAGATATATCCGTTGTCTGCTTTGATACATCTCGCACCATTCAAGGTAATTCTCTTGATGCTTCTTGCAGTCTTGGCGTCAACCACTTCAACGATGTTTTCGTCGTTGTTGGCGATGTATAGTTTTGAACCGTAAACAATACCATCGTTTGAAGTGCCGGAGAGTGCACGTTGGTTCACGTTCTTGAAGATTCCGTTGGTGCATGTCTTTGTTTCTGGGTCGTATGCGGTAAGGTCACCGTTGATACCTTTGTAGGAGTTTCCCTCACTCAGGATATATACGCCCTTGATGTTTTTCGGTTTCTTGTTATCACCAGATTTGCCTTCATTGTCATCGCTACATGATGCAAGGCAGAAAGCAGCGACTGCAAGCAGTGTTAATTTCCAGATGTTTTTCATGTCTTTTGTTTTAAGTGTTTGTAAGTAAAAAATATGGTAACAGACAGCGTGACTTTGACAATGTCAGAAGTCACCCATCTGTCGCAAAGTTGCGCAATGCAGAGCAAAGATTGGCTTCGCAGACCTGAATGCCCGCAGGTGCTTGTAGAGGCAAAGCGTAGAAGGCAGATTGGTGTTCTGGCTTGTTCCGCATGGTGCGCCTTCCCGACTGGTGCAAGTGTGCTGTTACTTACAGTCAGTGGCGTTTTTATGTGCACCATGTATAATGGAATATACAGCAGCGGGTACTGCTCCTGATTTTAACAGGATTCCCTTTTCGCCGGTTGTTGGCGAATGCCCTGAATGCGTGGGCATGTCTGTCTTGCACTTGCAAAAATACGAAAAAAGCCTGTAACGGAAAGCCGTTTGCGGTGATTTTTAACTTAAATCGGTCGTTAGGACTCATTGGATTTTGATTTTTTAGAAGAGCAGATGCTGATTGTCGTTTTAGCGAATAATAGCGGGCTATTTTGAGCTAAAAACAAGCTTCAGAACGAACAGGCTATGGTTGTTCTCCAGCTGCGCCCTGGCATCGGATAGTGGGCGATGATTTCGTATTGCTTGTTAAGAATGTTGCTTATCGTCATGGAAAATCTTATCTCCTCGCAAAACTTTGGCTTGACGGTCTTGGATGCGGTGAGTCCGAATTCTGCATAACCAGCAATCCGTGTCCCCTCGCTGTGGGCACTGGTCGCCCACTTGGCACTTTGTCCGTTGGAATCGATTGAAATGTTAGCCCAAGGGTTACCCCAGCTCATAGTGAGGCTGAACGTGTGGAGCGGCTGGTATGCAATTTGTCTGTTATAGGTGGCAGATGTCTTACTGGACTTGTCGGTAGCGTGCTGATAGGAGTATTGCCCTCTTATCGTAATGCGGTGGTCGGGGCTTATGTCGTGCGACAAACTTGCAGTGATGTCCGTGCCCTTGACTATTACCTTTGAGGCATTGATGTTTTGCCAAATAAAGAGGTTTATCGGAACGGACACAATCTTGTCTGTAATCTTGTTGTAGTATCCGTCAATAGAGAATGCTGCTGTAGTGTGTTTGTCAAGCCGCCTTGCTGTTGCAATACCTATATTCCACATGGCGGTCTGTTCGGGCCGAAGATTTTTGACTCCTAAATGATAGTAGTAAAGGTCGCTGAATGATGGCATCCGGAAAATCTTCTTCCACATCAACCTTAAGTTTATGTCTTTGGCGGGTTTAAGTGAAAGGCTGGCTGACGGTGTCCACCTATGGTAGTTCCGCCCACTTGCGCCGACATGGGTTTTGTTTATGTAGTTTGAGTTGAGCAGGCGTGCGCTTGCGTAGATAAATCCACCGTTCCATCGCGCTGAAACAGTGTTTAGAACGGAGTGGCGGCATGGTCGTTGGTTAAGCGTCATTGCGGAGCAACTGTTGAGTGAGTTGAAGATGTAGTCTGTGGCGCATGAGAACGCCCAGTCCTGATGTGGCTTCCACAGGGCAGCGTTACTCAGATACCCCTCGCGTTGCCAATACTTTGCGTCCATTATGTGGTCTTGATATAGGTGGTCGCGGTAGTCTGATGATGCCCAGTCCCATTTTGCTGTACTTTTCAGTTGCCATTGCTTTCCTAACTGGCCGTGGTATTTTATGTGTACGAACGTGTTGCGCTCTCTGAGATTCTGTTTGCTTTCTGACGTATAATACCTCACAATGCCTGGCAACTGCCTGTCGTTGTCATAATAGTAGGTTTTGACCGACAGTCGCTGTCTGTCGTTAAATCTGTATGAGGCTGATATTTCGGCATGGCCCTGGTTCATTAGGGAGTGTGTGCGGCGTTTGTGAATGCGTTCGGAGATGTTGTAGATGGTGAAGGGGTAGTCGTTTTCGGCATATAGATAGTCCATGGTGACAGAGAGGTTAAGTCTGCCAAACCCCTTGTCTGCCTTGATGGCGGGGTTTGTATATCCCCAAGCGCCGAGTGTTGCCTGTGCATTGATGTTAAAACCTGTGTCTGAACGCATTTGGGTGGTGATGTCAATTAGAGAGGGCAGAGTGGCGTTGCGTGCCGTGACGAATATGTCGCTTCCATCGCCTGTCTGCAAGGTTATGGTGCTGATTCCGTTAAGGGTATACCGTTGGAGGTCTATCTGACCTGTCTGTATGTTGCTGACAGCCGCTCCATCATAGTTGACAGCTGTAAACTGTGCTCCGAGTCCCCTAATGCTGGCGGTCTTCATGCCCCCTGCACCACCATAATCGCGCAAGGTTACTCCTGCCATATGTTTAAGCACATCGCTGATATTCGCATAGCCAAAAGTCGCCATTTCATCTGACGAAACGGTCTGCTTAGGTATAGTGGCATCTATGGCACGTAGTGCAGATTTGCCGTGTATGTTGACCTCCTTCAGTCGAGAGTCTCTGACCGTGCTGTCTGGAGGTGCGGTGGCTTGCATACTGGCGGGGCAAAGCGTTGTCATCGCCAAAGTCAGTAGCAGATAGCGGAGTGTGGGGTAGCAAGACATTGGTTTGACGTGATTATCTGTATTCAAACATCTGTCCGTTTACAGCGATTCCTTCGGCATTGATGTGCAGGCGCATGTCGTGGTGGGAGTTGGAATAGAGAGTTACGCTGGCTTTGCCTGTTTCATCGGTTAGAAGCGAGGGGTTCCAGTAAAGCGTGCGGCGGTGGTCGCCTGGCTGGGGTATGTCCTTGAGACGGTAGTCCGGGCTATAGAATTCATCACATCTTGAATAGCCGTGGATAGTGGCATTACGTGTCCCCTTTTTGTAGTATTCTATTTCATCTTCCGTCTCTCTTGAGAATAGGAAGGCGATGGCATTATTCGAAGAATTTGTAAGTTCAAAAAAAACATTTTTTCGTTCGTCATACAGCGGCCCAATCGTTTTTTTGACTATGTTGTTGGCTGTGTTGATGTCCTCTACGATGACCAATGACCGGAAGCTGTGCATGGACAGCGTGGGGTCTAACTGTATTCTGCGCCCTTCCTGTATTTTGTCGATGTTAGCGAACGTCAGTAGTTTTCTGCCGTTGTAGAATGTGGATTTGTCGCCGGGGAAAAATTCGAATGAAGGATTGACGGTGGCAAGCCATTCATATAGGTTGGGAATGCTGTTGCCTTGATCAAGGTATTTGTCCAGTTCCGCAGGAATATCATAGTAATAGGTCGCCCCTTGTTTGGCTTTTATTTCTGCTGCTCCTTTCTTTATTCCTGAATTGGGATCATAGCCGAAGGTCGCTTTCTGTCCTTTGATGCTGACATCACCCAGTTTGATAAGCTTGCCGATAACATCAGGAATGGTATCTTTCCATTCAAAGGTCGTGGCGGGCTTGGCTATGGCATTGGCACGGACCTGCTCTTGAGGCACGCCTCCGGCTATGGCCCACGGCTCGTAGGGTTTTGGTGATGGGGAGAAATTGCGTTGGATTCGCAGATTTGTGTACACTCGCTTGTCTTTGTTATTAGTCACGGTGATAATAGATGGGGCATCACCGTAGAACTCTGGCAACTCTATGGCATAGCGGCCGTTGTTGTCGGTGTTGGCAGAATAAACTTTGGTTCCTTCGGCTGTGTTAAGCATGAAGTTGACTGACAGTGTTTCGCCTTTCTTGAGTATGTTCTTTACAGCGGCAGTTTTAGTAACGTCGCCAAAAAGGAGCAGGCCGTTCTCAACGGGCTGTTTGAGCAGCAGTGGCTCTGTCCATGACATCTGTTTCCATGAGTAGCGCCTCCATCCCTGTACCATCAGCAGCAGGTCAAGGTCGTGCATACGTTTTGGGTCGGTGTCCGCAAAGTAATATTCGGGTTGATGAATGAATCCTTTCAACTCGGAGGCAAGAAGCATGTCGGTTTTCAGGCTGTGATAGTCAGGGGCGGTTTCAGTGCCGGCATCTCTCACGCTGAGCGAAAAGTCTCCTTGAAGAGGCTTGTTGTCTGCTCCTTCCAGCGAGATGTCGAGTACAACGGGTGAAAAAGGACTGTAAGAGTCTTCGTTCTGTGAGATATGCATCTTGGGAGAGGAAGTGGTGGGAGAATGCCATACTAACCTCTCGCTCAAAATCTCGCCATGCGGTGTAAACAGTGTAATCTGGTTTATGCCATCCCCAAGTTGTTCAGGCCTGATGCTTATGACGCTGTCTGTAGCTGGCACAAGGCTTTGGAAGTGGCACAGCCGTGACCTGCACACCAGGCTTATGCCCAAAGTGTCGTGTTGCAATTCTTTGGAGGCGGTGATGCTAACGGTAATGCTGCTGTCAGCGTGTTGTGTTACGTGAAGGTCAGCACCGATGGTGCGTGGCATTGGCAGTTGGAAGTGTGCGGTGGGGGCGGTAGATGTCACGGCGTAACCGTGCTGTGCCGTTGCCGGAAGTTGGAAAACGCCCATTCCATCGTGTGATGTATGGGAAGATGTTATGACTTTCCCGTTATTGTCAAATATTATGATGCTGTCGTTAAGGGGCAATCCGTCGGTATCGGTAAGCTTATAGGCAACGGTTGATGCAAAGCCTGCCGTAATATTGCCCCCTTCGGGATAGAAGGTGAGCATGGCGTTGCCTTCCTTTTGTGTGGACGCACTTATAAGTGGTTTGGGTTCAGTGCGTACCAGATTGTTAGGCTTGTTGTATTTGTATTCGGTCTCACTGACGGCCAGATTGTTGAAGTTGGCGGTGTCTGTCGGTTCCTCGTAGAGAGGAATTGTTCTGCTGAAAATGAACGAGTCGTCCCAGTTGAGCATGGCACGGGTGTAACCACGAATTTCGTAAAAACCTGACTTGTAGATTGCAGAGTCAAGTTTGATGTCACCGTATGTGCGGCCGTTGATGATTGGGAGAGTCTTGCGCTCCACAACTTGCCCGTGTGGACTTAAGAGCTCAACATAAAGCACTTTGCTAAGGTCGGTGGGCAAAAGGGTTGAGGCCCTAAACACGTAAGCTTTAAACCAGATTGTCTCTCCGGGCAGGTAGCCGTTGTTGTCAAGGTGAAGATACACTTTCTCCTGTGTATAGAGTTTGTCGAATGCGTTGATGTTCTTCCTGAAGGCATTGAGGCGCATCAGGGCGGTGGTGTCGTGCTGGCCGTACATGGCGGCAGACAACAGCAACAGTAAGATGGATAATAGAGGCCGCATTGTTGGTAGGATTTTTACGTGTAGGTATTTGATTGCAAATATAAGGTTTTTTTGTTTAAACCCAATTCGGTCGTTAGGACTTATTGTATTTTGAATTTTTAGGAGAGCAGATGTTGCTTGTCGTTTTAGGGAATAATAGCGGGCTATTTTGAGCTGAAAATAAGCATCAGATGCCTTATAAAAAACAAAAGACAATAAGAAGTAACTAAAAAGATGTCATTTACGACCTAATGACCGATTTGGGTTAAATAGTACCGTAAGACGGTAAACTGTTGTCTTGTGTGCGAGGTAGACTGGGCTGTGTGATTTCGTTCGCATCGCATGGTGTGCTTGTGCCTTGGTGAGCATGAAGTGCTCATGCTGCAAATTAATGAGCGATAGTTGCTGCTAATCTTTCTAAAAGTCGTAACTTTGCTACATAAATACAATGTAATATATTGCAATATGATTCAGTTTTACAAGACACCGACAGGAAGCGTTATTGCGGTAGAGGCAAATGAAGCCCTGTCAAAGGAAAACGTAGACGCTTTGTGTTGGCTTTTTGGTGGCGCGGAGGTCATAGATGGTGACGTGGTCAAAGGCTATTTTGTTGGCCCTCGTCGTGAGATGGTTACGCCTTGGAGCACAAATGCCGTTGAAATCACCCAAAACATGAACATTAGAGGAATTGGGCGCATTGAGGAGTTCTTCCCTGTAGAGAGCAAAGATGCCGACCATGACCCCATGCTTCAGCGTATGTACTGCAATCTTGACGAAAAGGTTTTTGAAACCAATATCAAGCCTGCACCCATCAGAATAATAGACAATATTGAGGATTATAACGAGGAGGAAGGCCTTGCTCTGTCACCGGAAGAAATAGAATATCTGCACAAGGTAGAGGGACAACTCAACCGTAAGCTTACAGACTCCGAGGTGTTTGGCTTTGCCCAGATCAATTCCGAGCACTGCCGTCACAAGATATTCGGAGGGTCGTTCATAATAGACGGCAAGGAGATGCCTTCGTCGCTCTTTGCTATGATAAAGAAGACCACCAAGGAGAATCCTCACCACATACTTTCGGCCTACAAGGACAACGTGGCGTTTTCGCAGGGACCAGTTGTAGAGCAGTTTGCTCCGCAAAACCAAAGTGTCAACGACTATTTCGTTATCAAGGACATTGAGAGCGTTATATCGCTCAAGGCGGAGACCCACAACTTCCCTACGACCGTAGAACCTTTCAACGGAGCATCGACCGGTACGGGCGGTGAGATACGTGACCGTATGGGTGGTGGAGTAGGTTCGTGGCCGATAGCCGGCACGGCTGTCTACATGACTGCATACAGCCGTCTTGACGGCGAACGCTCATGGGAGACTATTCTGCCTGTAAGAAAATGGCTCTATCAGAGTCCGGAACAGATATTGATAAAGGCATCAAACGGTGCAAGTGACTTTGGCAACAAGTTTGGGCAACCGCTGATTACCGGTTCCGTGCTGACTTTCGAGCATCAGGAGAACGGTGAGAAGTATGCGTATGACAAGGTGATAATGCTTGCCGGCGGTGTTGGCTATGGCACAAAGCGTGACTGTCTGAAGAAACAGCCGGCTAAAGGCAACAGGGTTGTTGTTGTCGGCGGTGATAATTACCGCATCGGTCTTGGTGGCGGTTCGGTGTCTTCGGTAGATACTGGACGCTATTCCAACGGCATAGAACTCAATGCGGTGCAACGTGCCAATCCTGAAATGCAAAAGCGTGCATATAACCTTGTGCGTGCGTTGTGTGAGGAAGACGTAAATCCTGTTGTTTCTATACACGACCACGGCTCTGCCGGTCACGTCAACTGTCTTTCGGAACTTGTGGAGGACTGCGGAGGTGAAATCGACATGTCGAAGCTGCCCATCGGCGACAAGACTCTCTCGGCAAAGGAAATCATTGCCAATGAAAGTCAAGAGCGTATGGGACTGCTGATCGACGAGAGACACATAGAACATGTGCAGAAAATTGCAGAGCGCGAACGCGCCCCGATGTATGTTGTGGGCGAAACCACTGGCGATGCCCACTTCTCGTTCAAGCAAGCTGATGGCGTGAAGCCCTTTGACCTTGATGTGGCCCAGATGTTCGGCCACTCGCCCAAGACGGTTATGGTTGACGAGACAGTTGTCCGCAAGTATGCAAATCCCGAATATGAAGAAAGCAAGATAGCAGAATACCTTGAGCAGATGCTCCAGATGGAGAGCGTGGCCTGCAAGGACTGGCTCACCAACAAGGTAGACCGTTCCGTGACGGGCAAGGTGGCCCGCCAACAGTGTCAGGGTGAGTTGCAGTTGCCATTGAGCGACTGTGGTGTGGTGGCTCTTGACTACAGAGGACGCAAGGGCATAGCCACGGCTGTAGGTCATGCACCGCAAGCTGGCCTGGCAAAGCCGGAGGCGGGTTCGGTGCTTTCTGTTTCAGAGGCACTCACCAACATAGTATGGGCACCTCTGGAGGAAGGTCTTGACAGTGTGTCGCTGTCTGCCAACTGGATGTGGCCTTGCCGTTCGCAGAAAGGCGAAGATGCCCGCCTGTATAAGGCGGTGGAGGCTTTGAGTGACTTCTGCTGTGCTTTGAACATCAATGTGCCTACCGGCAAGGATTCTCTCTCTCTGAGCCAGCAATATCCCAATGGCGAGAAGGTCATCTCACCGGGCACTGTCATTGTGAGTGCAGGAGGTCAGGTGAGCGATATTCGCAAGGTCGTGTCGCCGGTGATGGTCAACAGCCGCAAGAGCACATTCTATCATATTGACTTCAGTTTCGACAAACTGCGTCTCGGCGGGTCGGCATTTGCCCAGAGTCTTGGATGTGTGGGCAGCGACGTGCCAACATGTACCAATCCGGAATACTTCCGCTCTGCCTTCAATGCCGTGCAGCAACTGGTGGCAGAGGGTCTGATAATGGCAGGTCACGACATCTCTGCCGGAGGTCTCATCACGACACTTCTCGAAATGTGTTTCGCCAACACCAAGGGTGGTATGCACATCAACCTGCACAACCTTGCCGGCGACGACATCGTGAAAATGCTCATGGCGGAGAATCCCGGCGTCATCATCCAGGTGTCCGACAAGTACAAGGAGGAATTCAAGGAGTACATGGAGGAGAACGGTATCGGTTACGCCAAGATTGGTTATCCCACACCGGACGAGCGTACCATCGTGATAAAGAAGGACGAATATGTACACACTTTCGACATTGATGCGATGCGCGACGCATGGTATAAGACTTCATATCTGCTCGACCGCGACCAGAGTTTCAACGGATGTGCCGCACAGCGCCGCGACAACTACAGCAAGCAGCCGCTCGAAGTGCGCTTCCACGAAGGCTTCCGCGGCTCGCTCGAAAGCTACGGTATCTCTGCCGACCGACGCACTCCGTCGGGCATCAAG
>USTH01000017.1 GCA_900557555.1 uncultured Prevotellaceae bacterium
GAAGTGGACATGCGTTTCGGCCGAAAGGGGTGCGAAAAGTTGTTGCGTGACGAAATATCGGCAAGCCGTTTGCGATGGCGATAGCTCTGGATTGCCGTATAAGCGCATCAACTGGATGGTTATAAAGCCAAGTATAATAAAAAACAAAAGCAATCGACCGGCTATTGTGTATGGTCAATTGCAGGGAAAATTTATGGAGAAGGCTGTGGCTTGCCTGATGGCTGTGAGGCTGTGTCGGTGTGGGGAGTTACTCGGGAATGGATTCGAGGTAGACGGTGTTGCCTTGCTCGTCGTCGTAAGAAAAGAGGTACTCACGCCCATAGGGGGCGTAATCAAAGTGGGCATTGCGATACATGTTGGTGCACACACAGTCACCAGAACGCTCCGAAAAGGCGCAATAGTTCTCTGTGTCGTTATCGTGGTGGGTTGCCACCAAGAAAAAACCTGCGTCAGAACCATCGGCGAAAAACCCCATGGTGCGTGCCCACAGGCGTATTTCGGTCTTGATCAGTTTGTTGATGTCATTCATTGTGTATGTTTAAAAGGGATTTCTTCTGTCTGCAAAAATACAAATTCTTTTTTGTCCTGTGTGGGGTCTTTTTTGCCTAAAATGGTATGTCTTTGTATTAATTGCATGGATATGAGGGGATTATATGGGCGAAAGAGATTTTTTGTATTGTATAGTGTTCAAATTGGTTTGGACTTAGTAACTTTGCATACAACAAATGACGCATCAGCAGAGCGCCCGAAAACTTATGGCGACAGGCTGTGTAAGGACTCTGAAAACCAGCAGATATGAAGCATGATATTGTTAATCGCGTAGAGAAATTGCGCCAGTGGATGAGAGGGCACGGTTTGGGGGCTTATATAGTTCCGTCGACCGATCCTCATGCCAGTGAATATACTCCGGAGCATTGGCAATGCCGCCAATGGATAAGTGGGTTTGGTGGTAGTGCGGGAACTGCCGTTGTTACGCTTGATGATGCCGCACTGTGGACCGACTCGCGTTATTTTATTGCTGCGGCAGAGGCATTGGAGGGTACGCCCTTCAAGTTGATGAAAGACGGACTGTCTGCCACTCCGGCCATTTCTCAGTGGCTTACGCAAAAGTTGAGGCCCGAGGATAAAGTGGGCATTGACGGAAAGGTGGTGACTTACAAGGAGGCACTGCCTCTGCATGATGACCTACTCGAACATGACATTGACCTTGTGACAGACTACAGCGCCCCTGATGAACTTTGGACCGAAAACCGACCAGGGCTGCCTTTGGATGCAGTCAGCGTGCAGCCATTGGAATGGGCTGGCGAGACGATGGGCGATAAGGTGAAAAGACTAATGGAGGCAGTGGAACGCAGAGGGTGCGGACGTATACTGGTAAGTCAGCTTGACGAGGTGGCCTGGCTGCTCAACCTGCGCGGAGGCGATGTGCACTGTGCCCCTGTATTTGTTGCATACTGCATAGTAAGCCACAATGAAGTGGCTTTGTACTGCAATCTACAGAAGATAAATGGTGAAGTGGCGGAGTATCTTGGCAAGAACAATGTCAAGGTCTGTGATTATGGCATGATAGAGTCAGATTTGATGAACTCCAAGGACACTATTATGTTCTCACCGCTTACTAATATGGCTTTGGCCGCCGAGTGTCTGCGGTGTGGTGCGGTGATGGCTGACTCGCCTGTAGCTGCCATGAAAGCTGTCAAGAACGAAGCGGAAATCAGGGGCATGAAGCAAGCCATGGTGCAAGACGGGGTGGCCCTGGTGAAATGGATAAGGTGGATGCAGGAGGCTGTGCCGCAGGGTGGCGAGACAGAATTGTCTGTAGACCGCAAACTTACCTCCTTGCGTCGGGCCAACGCTGATTTTGAGGGCTTGAGCTTTGACACCATTGCTGCTTATAACGCCCATGGTGCCATAGTGCACTATGAGCCTACGCCCGAAACGGATGTGCCGCTGAAGGCAGAGGGCGTGCTTCTGGTTGATACGGGAGCACAGTATCTTTGTGGCACAACAGACATAACTCGCACTTTCCTACTTGGCGGAGAGCCTACGGCGGAACAGAAAAAAGTGTACACCCTTGTGCTCAAGGGCCATATTGCTCTCAGTCGGTTGAAGTTTCCCCGTGGTGCAAGTGGAACTCAGCTTGACCTCGCTGCACGCTATGCCATGTGGCAGGAGGGTTATAACTTTGGCCACGGCACTGGCCACGGTGTGGGAGCTCACCTTAGTGTGCATGAGGGACCCCACCAGATAAGAATGAACTATATGCCGGCACCTATAGTGGAGGGCATGACGGTGACCGATGAACCTGGACTTTATCTTGAGGGGCGCTTTGGTGTTCGAATAGAAAATGTGCTGCTCTGTGTTCCGTACAAGGAGACTGAGTTCGGATCTTTTGTTGGATTTGAGCCTCTGACCCTTTGTCCTATCGACACGGGGCTTGTGGATCTCGATATGATGACCCCTGATGAAGTGAGATGGCTTGATGATTATCATAAGAAGGTTAGAAATGTGTTGCTCCCGCTGCTTGACAACGAGGCAGACCGCAGGTGGTTGGAGAAAGCGTGCGCACCGTGTGGTGGTGTTGAGGTTTGATTTATAATACAATACAGAAATGGCTCTTATAAAAACAATACAAGGAAAGACTCCCAAGTTTGGGAAGAACTGTTATCTCTCTGAAAATGCTACGGTGGTCGGTGAAGTTGAAATGGGTGACGATTGCAGCATCTGGTTTAATGCAGTGGTGAGGGGAGACGTTAATTATATAAGGATAGGCAACCGTGTCAATGTGCAGGATGGCTCATGTCTGCATACGCTCTACAAGAAGGCGGCAATAGAAATTGGTGACGATGTGACCATCGGACACAATGTAACGGTGCATGGTGCCAAGATAGACCACGGCGCATTGATAGGCATGGGAGCCACATTGCTTGACGACTGTCATATCGGTGAGGGTGCCATCGTTGGGGCTGGGGCTTTGGTTCTTAAGAATACGCAGGTAGGTGCAGGTGAACTTTGGGGCGGTGTACCCGCCAAATTTATAAAGAAGGTGGATCCTGGGCAGGCCAAAGAACTTAATGTTGGCATAGCAAGCCATTACTTGATGTATGCCAGATGGTTTGTGGAGGAAAATCCAGACACGCTTGTTAACCCCACGGAAGAATAGCTCCGGCCTATGTTATACGTGTCGGTTATATTGCCGGTGCCGGTAGATGGAGTCTTTTCCTATGAGCTGCCACAGGAGTTTGAGGGCAGAACGCAGACTGGCAGCAGAGTAGTGGTGCCGTTTGGCGTCAACAAACTCTATACGGGCATAGTCGTTTCTTTGAGCGATAAGGCTCCAGAGGGCGACTTCAAGTTAAAGCAGGTGTCGGATGTGCTTGACCCCACGCCTGTTGTAGGCCGGCAAGAGTTGTGTCTGTGGCAATGGGTGGCAGACTATTACATGTGTTCGTTGGGCGATGTAATGAAGGCGGCTCTCCCCGGAGGATTGAAGCTGACCAGCGAAACGTCTGTGCGTCTGAAGGCGGATTTTGATGACTGGGACAGGCTTACTAAGGCGGAGATGCAGATAATGGACCTTCTCCACAAAGGCCAGCGCGACACGATTGCCTCGTTGCAGAAAGCCGTTCCGCATAGCATCTTGATGCGCGGGGTGCGTTCGCTTATGGAAAAGGGCGTATTGGAGGTTAACGAAACGTTGGTGGAGGGCTATAAACCCAAGAAGGAAGTTCACGTCAGACTTTGCTCGGACTATTTGACGGACAAAGCCCTCAACGAACTATTTGAATCCTTGGCAAATATGCCGCGACGCTATGTGCTGCTCCACAAATTGGTGGAAATGGCAGGCATAGAGACCGCACTGAAGTTGAGAAATCCCAAGCTTATTGCGGAGGTGAGCAGGGCAAAACTGCTCAAGGAAGCAGGAGTAGCTCCTGCTGTGCTACTCGGACTTAAGGCCAAGGGAGTGATTGAACAGTATGACTATGAGGTAAAGCGCCTGCGCACCTTCTCTGGCAGCATAGACGACCAGATAGCGCTTTCGGCTGATCAGCAGGCAGCTTTTGACGGAATCAACAAGACCTTTGTCGACAAGGACGTGTGTCTGCTTCATGGTGTTACGTCAAGTGGCAAGACCGAGATTTACATACAGCTCATAAAACAGTGCCTCGGACGTGGCAGGCGAGTACTTTACCTGTTGCCGGAGATTGCGCTTACTACTCAGATAACAAAACGTCTGCAGCGCGTGTTTGGTGACAGGCTTGGGGTGTATCACTCCAAGTTTCCTGACGTAGAGAGGGTGGAGATGTGGCAGAAGCAGTTGGGAGAGAAGCCTTATGATGTGGTTTTGGGCGTGCGTTCTTCACTGTTTCTTCCACAGCGTAATCTGGGATTGGTGATAGTGGATGAGGAACATGAAACAAGCTACAAGCAGCAGGATCCCGCTCCGCGCTACAGTGGCAGGGAGGTTGCTATGATGCTTGCCCGACAGCATGGTGCCAAGGTGTTGCTTGGCAGTGCGACCCCGTCAGTGGAAAGCTATTTCAATGCCATGCAGGGCAGGTATGGCTATGTGCGTCTTGACAAGAGGTTCGGAGATATGCAGCTTCCGGAAATTGTGGTTGCTGACGTGAGAGACCTTATGAGGCGCAAGATGATGAAGCCGCCTTTCTCACCACGCCTTGAAGAGGAAATTAGCAAAGCGTTGGATTTAGGCGAACAGGTCATATTGTTTCAGAACAGGCGCGGTTATGCCCCTGTTGTGGAGTGTGCAACCTGCGGTTGGGTGCCTACATGCCAATATTGTGACGTGAGTCTTACCTATCATCACGATGACAACAGGCTGCACTGCCATTATTGTGGCAATACGTTTCGGGTGCCGTCAAGATGTCCGAATTGTGATGGGCAGGACCTCCACACCCACGGCTTCGGCACGGAGAAGATAGAGGAGGAGGTTCACCAGCGTTTTCCGAAAGCTCGCACAGTGCGCATGGATCTTGACACTACTCGATCGCGCAACTCCTATGAGCGTATTATTGACGAGTTTTCCAGTGGTAGGACTGATATTCTTATTGGCACTCAGATGGTAAGCAAGGGGTTGGATTTTGACCGTGTTCACGTTGTGGGCATACTTGATGCCGACGCCATGTTCACCCGTCCGGATTTCCGAAGTCACGAGAGGGCTTTCCAGATGATGAGTCAGGTCAGTGGTCGTGCTGGCCGTAGAGCAAGGCGTGGGTTGGTTGTGTTGCAGACGAGACATGCCGACTATCCGCTCATACACCAAGTGGTGTGTGATGACTATTCCACAATGTGTCGGGAGCAGTTGGCTGAGCGCAAACAGTTCTATTATCCGCCTTTCTTCCGTCTTATATATATATGGTTCAAGCATAGGGACGAAGCGGTTGTAAACGCTGCCGCTCAACAGGCGTTGCGGTTGTTGCTGGAGGCTTTTGGCGGCGGAGTGTTAGGTCCCGACAAGCCGTTGGTGGCGAAAGTTAGGATGCTGCATTTGCGCAAGGCTGCATTAAAGGTGTCGCCTGTGGTGCCTCCTGCTGAGGTAAGGGCAAAGCTTAGGGGTGTGGTGAAACAGATTGTTTCTGAGAGTCGTTTCCGCTCGGTGATGATTTATTTTGATGTAGATCCGTTGTAGGGTTTAAATGTGGCCGGTGTCATGGTACTGGGTCGTAGCCGCTTCCGCCCCAAGGGTGGCAACGGGCAATGCGGCGTATGGCGAGCCAGAGTCCCTTGACGGGGCCGTGCTTGCGCAATGCTTCAACAGCGTATTGTGAGCAAGTGGGTGTGAAGCGACAGGAGGGAGGTGTCAGTGGGGATATGAATTTCTGATAGAATCGTATGGGCATTATGAGCAGCCATGCTATTAAAACAGAAATGTGACGGGTGATGTGACGAATCATTGCTTTGCTGAAGTCAACTTCTTTTCCATTAGTGACATAATCTTGTCTGTAGAGGCAAAGACTTTGGAGGAGGGTTGTGGTGTGTCGCTGAGCCAGATGAAGGCTACTCGCAATCCTGTGGGAGGGTTAAGACGTTTCACTGCTTCTGTCAGTGGAAGGTGCTGCAGGCGGTAGGCTTCTCTGACCTGTCGTTTGGCTCGGTTGCGGTCAACGGCATGGTGGAGGCGCTTTTTGGCTACCGAAACGAGAACTTTGACGGCTGGTGCTGGTTTGTCTTGCGGCATGAGGTAGGTCTGGTAGACGGCCCGTATGGGAAAGGCAACAACCGAACTGCTTTTGCCACGCTCGAAAAGACTATCAATCTCCTTGAGTGAGGTGATGCGTTCGGATTTCTTGAATGTAAACATGTACAGGTTGCGTGGGTGACGGTGTTGGGATGTGTTGGCGAAGCAACGGCTCTGCGTCAACCCTTTTGTGCAATGAGGAAGTCCTCTATGGTGCTTGCCATAGACTGACCTTGTCCTTGTGCCACTTTGATGTCAACGCGAAAGCCTAACTCCTCAAGTTTCTTGGCTGTGCTCTCGCCAAAGCATGCAAAGATGGTGTCACCCTGCTTGAAATCGGGGTAGTTGTCAACGAGCGATTTGGCTCCGCTTGGTGTGAACAGCACCACCATGTCGTAGTCAAAGGGCTTGCTCTTGTCGAGCTTGGCGCTAACAGTACGATACATCACGCAGTCGGTGTGTTCGATACCCTTGCTGTCAAGCAGGCTTGAGAGGTCTTTGCGGTGAACATCGCTTTGTGGTATGAAAAACTTCTCTTTCTTGTGTTTGAGCATTACGTCAAGCAGGTCTGTAACAAGACCAGATTTTCCGAAGAAAATCTTGCGTTTGCGATATTGTATGAACTGTTGTACGTAGAGCGACACTTGCTGGGAGATGAAGAAGTACTTCATGTCTTCGGGCAGTGTGATGCGCATGTCCTTGCACAAGTTGAAGAAGTGGGTTATGGCTTGTTTGGAGTTGAAAACAATTGCGGTGTGGCTTAGAATGTCAACTTTCTGTGCTCTTATCTCTTTTGGGGTGAGCCTTTCTACAGCAATCAGTGAACGAAAATCCACCTGGATGCCATATTTCTGTTCTAGATCTTGAAAAGGGGATTTTGTTGTTGTTGCAGGCTTGGGTTGGGATACAAGAATTTTCTTAACCATGATGTATTGTTACTCTAAACTATACTATACAGAGTGGGTAAATAGGGATTATATTAGCAAATATTCGTTAAGTCTTACTAAGGTTTTCCACAAGAGCAGAAGAGGAAGCATTTCCAAAGTGCAAAAGTACAAAATACTTAAAAATATGCCAAGAGGAAAGGCAAAAAAGATTTGTTTGGTTTTGAACAACACCAGGAGTTCGTTGAGTAGAAGTATGACGAGGAAGGTATAAATGTAAACTTCGAATGGCAAATCGAAAAACAAAACGATGAGTACCAGCGGAAGCAGCGTGACGGCCTTTCCGAATATGGTAAGGTTGTAGCCTGCCATCCAAAGTTCGCGTTTTTCTTCGCTGAAGAATGTCCAGTTGAATGTGCCGTAAAGGGTGTATTTGAGGGCGAAGTACACGAGGCATGTGGTCATGTCGGCAAATAGCAACAGGTATGGCGAGACGGTGGTGAAATCTCCAATGAGGTGAAACTCCACGTAGCTGAAAAACAGCAGACTGAGTACGAAGCTCTCAAGAATGACCACATAGATGTGGTTCTTGACCTTGCCTTCTGACTTAAGTGAGAGAGTTTCGTTGCGGTTGCGATTCTGGAAGAAGTTCTTGATTTGCACACCGATGGCGTGCATAGAGCGGCTCACTACAAAGCTTGCGATGAAAAGGCACGCCAGAAGGGTGCATGTGACAAAGATATCGTTGCTTAATTTGTAGGGGATAGGGTCGCCGCTGATGCCCACGAAGTGAATGGCCTTGTTTTTGTCAATCCATTTGCTGTCACTGAAAAAACCGTACTTGTTGAGTAGAAATGTGGAGTCGAGAGCTGATGGTTGCGTTTGTAGGCTGTCTTTTGCCGTGGTGCGTCCAGAGGTGTCATTTTGTGTGGGGGAATAGATTTTGAGTTCTTGCCCAGAGCTTTCAGAATAGTCAATAATGTTGCCTGGTGCTGGTGCGGCAACATTGTGCTCAGCCTTTGCATTGATTGAGTCTGAGTGATGAGTTGTGGTGACTTTCAGTGAGTCTTGGAGCATGACAGGATTTTTAGTTTGGGGTGGTCTGTTTTACGCCGAGGGCGGGGAAGATTTCTTGTGGTGTGCAGATGACGGTAAACAGCTTTAGGTCAGAGTCGTGACGCAGAAAGTGCTGGCTGTGGCACAGATGCACCCATTCGATGAGGTGGTCGTAGAAATTGTTGTAGTTGAGAATGACTATGGGCTTGTCGAACAGCCCGAGTTGCTTTTGGGTGAGAGTCTCAAAGAGTTCCTCCATGGTGCCGTAACCTCCGGGCAAAACCAGAATGGCATCGCAGAGGTCCCTGAACTTTTGTTTGCGCTCTGCCATGTCGTTTGCCACAATGACTTCGTCAAGACCGTCCTGTAGCCAGCCACGATCTATCATCCATTGGGGAATGATGCCGGTAACTTTGCCTCCCGCCTGTTGGCATCCCGTGTTGGCTGCCCCCATAAGGCCTTCACTCCCGGCTCCTGTTATTACACTCCAACCGTTAAGGGCACAGAGCTGTCCTACGGTGTGTGCGAGCTGCTTGTAGTGCTCGTCAATGTCTTGGCTTGATGCGCAATATATGCACAGTGATTTGCTCATTGCTTGTGTGTTTTTTGATCTAAATCGGTCATTAGGTCAAGAAATGACATTTTTCTTCTTATTGCCTTTTGCTTTTTATAAGGCGCATGGTGCTTGTTCTTAGCTCAAAATAGCCCGCTATTATTCCCTGAAACAACAAGCAGCATCTGCTCTCCTGAAAAATCAAAATACAATAAGTCTTAACGACCGAATTGGGTTTAACGGCAGGTGTCTCTTCTGTCGGGACGGGACACCTGCCGTTGTGATTTGTATGTGCTGCAGTAGAGGCCTTACAGCCGGTTCCGCACGGCTCAATGGTGTTGAGAACGGAAAGGCGGCTACAGATTGAAAGCCTGCTTTACCTTATCAACATAGTCAAGCTTTTCCCATGTGAAGAGTTCCACCTCCATTTGCTTGTCGCCTTGTATGCTGTTCTTGAAATTTTTGGTCACCACTTGAGGTGTGCGTCCGAGGTGTCCGTAGGCGGCAGTCTCTTCATAGATGGGTTGTCTTAGTTTGAATGTTTTCTCAATAGCGTATGGGCGGAGATCCCATAGTTGGGCTATCTTTTGTGCTATTTCACCATCGCTGATGTTGACGTGGCTGCGACCATAGGTGTTGACATAGATGTTGATAGGCTCTGCTACACCGATAGCGTAACTGAGTTCCACCAGCATTTCGTCTGCAACTCCTGCTGCCACCATGTTTTTTGCTATGTGGCGTGCTGCGTAGGCTGCGGAGCGGTCTACCTTGCTGGGGTCTTTGCCAGAGAAAGCTCCACCACCGTGGGCTCCCTTGCCTCCGTAGGTATCAACGATTATCTTGCGCCCGGTAAGGCCCGTGTCGCCGTGGGGGCCACCTATGACGAACTTGCCTGTTGGATTGACGAAGAATTTTATCTTGTTGTCGAAGAGAGCCTTGATGTTTGCGCTGTGGATATTGGCTATAACACGGGGCATAAGAATTTCCTTGATGTCACGGGCGATGACCTCTACCATTTGGGCATCTGCTTTGTCTTGAGCCTCTTTGCCTGGCTGTTGTGGTAGAATGAATTCGTCGTGTTGAGTAGAAACCACAATGGTGTCGATGCGCATTGGGATGCCCTCGTCGCTGTATTCAACGGTTACCTGACTCTTCGCATCGGGACGGAGGTATGTCATCAGTTTGCCTTCGTGGCGTATGGCCGCCAGCTCTTCCAGAATTGCGTGAGCAAGATAGAGGGGCAACGGCATGTAGGTCTCTGTTTCGTTGTTGGCATACCCGAACATCATGCCTTGGTCGCCAGCTCCTTGGGCGTAAGGGTCGGTCTCTCCTCTTTCTACGCCACGGTTGATGTCGGCGCTTTGGGAGTGGAGGGCATTCAGAATGCCACAACTGCCAGCATCAAACATGTATTCGGCTTTTGTGTATCCGATTTTGCGGATAGTTTCTCTCACTACGTCGTGCAGGTCGAGCACGGCGTGGGTCTTTATTTCGCCTGCCACCATTACTTGGCCTGTGGTTACAAGGGTTTCACAAGCCACTTTTGATTGTGGGTCATAGGCGAGGAGCTGATCAAGCACGGCATCGCTGATTTGGTCGGCCACTTTGTCGGGGTGGCCTTCTGAAACTGATTCTGATGTAAATAGATAACTCATCTTGTATACTATAATTTTTAAGTTGTTTGCTAAAAGGAAGAGTATAGAAGTGAGGTATGTGTGGCATTCTGGCAAAATGCTCGGTTTTAAACAGACGTTGGCGCCAACTGTGTTTAAATACCGTTTTTAGCATTTTTTCAAGTGGTTGCAAGCAGCACAAATCTTTCCACCTCTAACTTTTCGAAATGCAAAGTTACGCAGTTTATTTATGTAGGCCAAGAATTTGGGGTGGTATTTTTTTTGTGGGTCGGAAATCTGCTGTGTGAAATAAAAAAGTACTACTTTTGCGCCAGAGAGGAACAGGAAATCAATACATTATATAATTATAGAGGCAAAGATGGATAGTCTTAATGCTTTGTTTCAACTGTCGGATAGTGTCAGTGCAGTTTTGCTTATTTCGGTTATCTGTGCGGCTGGAATTATATTGGGCAAACTTAAAGTCAAAGGCGTCAGTCTCGGTGTGACATTTGTGTTTTTTGCTGGCATAATGGCCGGTTACTGCGGTCTGCATGCCAATAGTGTCATGACGCAGTATGCCATGGACGCAGGTCTGGTCTTGTTTGTTTATTCGTTGGGCCTACAGGTGGGCCCTGGCTTTTTGAGCGCTTTCAGACATGGAGGGGCACAGTTGAATTTCATTGGGTTGGCAGTGGTGCTTGTGGGTACCTTGCTTGCTTTGGTCTGCTGTGCGTTGACCGATGTGAGTTTGCCAGATATGATGGGAGTGCTATGCGGAGCAACAACAAACACTCCGGCTTTGGGAGCTGCGCAGCAGGCTATGGCTCAAATAGGGATGGCAGACAAGGCAGCCTCGTTGTCTTTGGGTTGCGCCGTGACTTATCCGCTCGGCGTGGTAGGTGTGATACTTGCCTTTATGTTTCTTAGGGTTTTTGTGCGCCGGATTGGTAAAAATGGAGCGATGTCGCCCCCAACAGAGGCAGATGCCCCTTACATTGTTTCGTTTCATGTGCGCAACGTGGCTGTATGTGGTAAAACGTTGCGGCAGGTGATGAGGTTGGCTAAGATAGAGTTTGTTGTATCGCGCCTTTGGCGTGAGGGTAAGGTTTTCTTACCTACTTCGGAGACTGTGCTTGAGGCCGATGACAGGATACTTGTGATTACCCACCGCAAGGATGTTGACTATCTTACGGTTTTTTTTGGTGAACGCGATGCTACCGATTGGAATCAGAAGGACGTGGACTGGGACAAGATAGATCGTCAGATAGTGTCGAAACGTGTTGTTATAACACGGCCAGAGATAAACGGCAAGAGGCTTGGCGCATTGCAGTTGCGCAACCGGTTTTCGGTTAATGTGAGCCGTGTCAATAGGGCGGGTCTTGATCTTGTGGCTACATCGGACCTTGTCTTGTGTATGGGCGACCGAATTACTGTGGTGGGAGAAGAAAAGGCAGTGGAACACGTGGCGGGACATCTTGGCAATGTTGTGGCCAATCTTGACGAGCCTAATCTTGCGGCGATTTTTATCGGTATTGTGTTGGGGCTATTGTTGGGCGTCATTCCTTTTAGTATTCCCTCTATCGGGGTGCCTGTTAAGCTTGGCTTGGCGGGAGGTCCTATTGTGGTCGGAATACTGGTCGGAGCATATGGGCCGCGGTTCCATATGGTAACTTACACAACAAACAGCGCCAACCGCATGCTTCGAGCATTAGGGTTGTCGATATATCTTGCTTGCCTTGGCCTGACAGCGGGGCCACGTTTTTTTGATACGGTGGTAGGAGCCGATGGTTTGTTGTGGGTCGCTTTGGGATTTCTTGTTACGGTGTTGCCTGTGGTGCTGGTTGGGTATTGTGCCCTGAAGTTCACGAAACTTGAATTATCTTCGGTTGGAGGACTGCTTTGCGGTAGCATGGCTAACCCCATGGCATTGGGGTATGTCAATGACACCTCGGATGCCAATAAGGCCTCTGTCGCTTACACAACCGTCTATCCGCTTTGTATGTTTGCAAGAGTTATTGTTGTGCAAGTTGTACTTCTCTGGAGCATGTAGACCACCCAAAAAACGAGGTAAAGAGTCTGATAGGTGGTTTGGAAAAGCTAAAAAGACGCCTTTTTTTGAAAAAAAATACTGAAAACCTGCTTGGAAACGAAAAATGTTATTACCTTTGCACTCGTTTCATTAGCCAAGCGCTGGTCTTGTGTCCCCTCGTGGCATGACGATGTGAGTGGTATTAATTGAAAAAGGGTGTTTTCCAGAGTGGCCAAATGGGGCAGACTGTAAATCTGCTGTCTTTCGACTTCGGTGGTTCGAATCCATCAGCACCCACATTCTGCGCTTGAAAACATTTCGGCGAGTCGTGTTTGTGCAGGAACGCTGTTTAGTGAAAGAATGCGGAAGTAGCTCAGTTGATAGAGCACTAGCCTTCCAAGCTGGGGGTCGCGGGTTTGAGCCCCGTCTTCCGCTCAAAGTAAAAGAATCAAGCGCAGTTGCTGCTTTAGCTCAGTGGTAGAGCGCATCCTTGGTAAGGATGAGGTCCTGAGTTCAACTCTCAGAAGCAGCTCAAAACAAAACGCGTGAGTTAGATTAGAGAGGTTGATTTGGTATAGAGAAGAGTTGCCTCTCTTTTTAGTCAAGAAAATCTTAACATTAAATAAACCGAAATTATGGCAAAAGAAACGTTCGTACGTACCAAACCGCATGTTAACATTGGTACAATTGGTCACGTTGACCACGGTAAGACAACTCTTACTGCTGCTATCTCTAAGGTTCTTCATGAGAAGGGCTTCGGTAGCGAAGATGTAAAGTCTTTCGATCAGATTGACAACGCCCCTGAAGAAAAGGAGCGTGGTATCACTATCAACACTGCTCACATCGAGTATGAGACAGCTAAGCGTCACTATGCTCACGTAGACTGCCCGGGTCACGCCGACTACGTTAAGAACATGGTAACTGGTGCTGCCCAGATGGACGGTGCTATCATTGTAGTTGCTGCTACTGATGGTCCTATGCCTCAGACTCGTGAACATATTCTTCTTGCTCGTCAGGTGAACGTACCTCGCCTTGTTGTATTCCTTAACAAGTGTGATATGGTTGACGATGAAGAAATGCTTGAACTTGTAGAAATGGAAGTAAGAGAGCTTCTTGAGTCTTATGACTTCGAAGAGGATACTCCTATCATTCGTGGTTCTGCACTTGGTGCTCTTAACGGTGTTCCTGAATGGGAAGACAAGATTATGGAGCTTATGGACGCTTGTGACACTTGGATTCAGGAGCCTGTTCGTGACGTAGAAAAACCTTTCCTTATGCCTGTTGAGGACGTGTTCTCTATCACTGGCCGTGGTACAGTTGCTACCGGTCGTGTAGAAACAGGTGTTGTTAAGGTAGGTGACGAAGTTCAGATTCTCGGTCTTGGTGAGGATAAGAAGTCAGTAGTAACTGGCGTTGAAATGTTCCGCAAGATTCTTGATCAGGGTGAAGCTGGTGACAACGTTGGTCTTCTTCTCCGTGGTATTGACAAGACAGAAATCAAGCGTGGTATGGTTATCACTCACCCGGGTGTAATTCAGCCTCACAAGAAATTTAAGGCTTCTATCTATGTATTGAAGAAGGAAGAAGGTGGTCGTCACACTCCATTCGGAAATAAGTATCGTCCACAGTTCTATCTTCGTACAATGGACTGCACAGGTGAAATCTCTCTTCCAGAAGGAACTGATATGGTAATGCCTGGTGACAACGTTGAAATCACTGTAGAACTTATCTACGCTGTAGCTCTTAACGTTGGTCTCCGCTTCGCTATCCGCGAAGGTGGTCGTACAGTAGGTTCTGGTCAGATTACCGAAATCATCGACTAATAAACGAAATTCGAAAGCAGTAGAATTTTTAATAGTTAATAGACCCCTTGCGTCTGACGCATAATCTTGCGCGGGGGTCTATGTTTACGGGAATAGCTCAGTTGGTAGAGCACTGGTCTCCAAAACCAGGTGTCGGGAGTTCGAGCCTCTCTTCCCGTGCAAAAAAAATAAAGTATATGTTTAAGAAGTTAATCAAATACTGTAAAGGTTCTTATGAAGAATTAGCCCATAAGACAACCTGGCCTACTCGAAATGAGTTGACTCACAAGGCATTAATCGTATTATCTGCTTCCGTGATTATTGCCATTGTCGTGTTTGCTATGGATAAGTTGTTCGAGTTCGTAATGACAACAGTCTATCCTCATTAACTCTCTAAATAGTTATTGCGCTATGGCTGATATGAAATGGTATGTGCTTCGTGCAATTACTGGCAAGGAGAGTAAAGTGAAGGAGTATATTGATGCTGCAATAAGCAACGGTACTCTGGGTGGATATGTTGCTCAGACCTTGGTGCCTACAGAAAAGGTGGTTCAAGTGCGTAACGGTAAGCGCGTTGTCGCTGACCGCATTCTTTATTCTGGTTATGTGTATGTGCAAGCAGCCATGGTCGGAGAGATTTGCCACGCCCTTCGTAACGTCCCCAATGTAGTGGGTATACTCGGTGGAATGGACAACCCTGCGCCAATAAGGCAAAGTGAAGTTGACAGGCTCATGGGAACCGCCGAGCCAGAAGAATTGGAGATGGATTCTGATATCTCTTTTTTGGTTGGTGAGCAGGTTAAGGTTACCGATGGACCGTTTACTTCTTTCAACGGTATTATCAATGAGGTTAATGCCGAAAGGAAGAAACTTACGGTTCTGGTCAAGGTTTTTGGTCGCGAAACGGCTTTGAATCTTGGTTTTGGACAAGTTGAGAAACTTTAGTGTTGTAGTGTTACGGACGGCATTAGAGAATCTCGGAATATTTAAAAACTATAAAAACAATGGCTAAAGAAGTTGCTGGAATAATCAAATTACAGATTAAAGGCGGCGCTGCAAATCCTTCGCCTCCTGTTGGTCCTGCTCTTGGTTCAAAGGGCTTGAACATCATGGACTTCTGCAAGCAGTTTAATGCGCTGACGCAGAGCAAGGCAGGTAAGGTGTTGCCAGTTGTCATCACCTATTATGATGACAAGAGCTTTACATTTGTTATCAAGACTCCTCCTGCAGCAGTTCAGCTTGTGGAAGCAGCCAAGGTAAAGAAAGGTTCTGCTGAGCCTAACCGAAATAAGGTTGCCTCTGTGACATGGGATCAGATTAAGGTTATCGCAGAAGACAAGATGCCTGACTTGAACTGTTTCACCGTGGAGAGTGCAATGCGCTTGATTGCTGGTACTGCTCGTAGTATGGGTATTACTGTAACCGGGGAATTTCCCGCAAACAACTAAAATCTTCGAACAATGAGTAAACTTACTAAAAACCAAAAGTTGACTGCCGGGAAGATTGAAGCAGGAAAATCCTACACACTCACAGAAGCATCTGAACTGCTCAAAGAGATTACCACGACCAAGTTTGATGCGTCAGTGGATATGGATGTGCGTTTAGGTGTAGATCCACGTAAGGCTAACCAGATGGTTCGCGGTGTGTGTACCCTGCCGAATGGTACCGGTAAGACTGTTAGAGTGTTGGTTCTCTGTACCCCAGACAAGGAAGCCGAGGCAAAAGCTGCCGGAGCTGACTATGTAGGTCTTGACGAATATATCGACAAGATAAAGGGTGGTTGGACTGACATTGATGTAGTAATCACTATGCCGGCTGTGATGGGCAAACTTGGCCCATTGGGACGCGTGCTTGGTCCTCGTGGACTTATGCCAAATCCGAAGGCTGGTACAGTAACTATGGATGTAGCCAAAGCTGTAACGGAAGTTAAGGCTG
This sequence comes from uncultured Prevotellaceae bacterium, assembly GCA_900557555.1. Classification (GTDB taxonomy): domain Bacteria; phylum Bacteroidota; class Bacteroidia; order Bacteroidales; family Bacteroidaceae; genus UBA6382. Next base: position 16,072 of record USTH01000017.1, read on the forward strand.
GTAAAATAGATTTCAAGGTTGACAAGTCTGGAATTGTTCATGCCTCTGTCGGCAAGATTTCTTTTGAACCGAAAAAGATTGCAGAAAATGCGAGTGCATTTCTCTCTACTATCATCAAGCTTAAACCTGCTACAGCTAAGGGAACTTATGTGAAGAGCGTTTTCATCTCAACTACAATGAGTAGAGGAATCAAGATTGATCCCAAATCCGTCGTTGAATAATAACAAAGTAGTCAATCATGAGAAAAGAAGATAAAAACGTAGTTATAGCTAATTTGGGTGAACTGCTTGAGCGCTATCCGCATTTCTACCTTGTAGATACAGAGGGTCTCAATGCAGAACAGACCACAAGTCTTCGTCGTCTCTGCTTCAAGCAGAATGTCAAGATGGTCACAGTGAAGAACACGCTCTTCCGGAAAGCTTTGGAAGAGACTGAGACTGACTTTACACCCATTTATGATTCCCTGAAGGGTACCACTTCTGTCTTGTTTACAGAGGTAGCCAATGTTCCTGGCAAAATGCTAAAGAATAATGCAAAGTCAGGTATTAAGGCACTCAAGGCTGCTTATGCAGAAGGTGGTTTCTATGGGGCAGATCAACTTGATGCACTTGCCGCTCTCAAGAGCAAGGAAGAACTTGTTGCAGATGTTGTTGCTTTGCTTCAGTCTCCAATCAAGAATGTTGTTTCGGCACTCCAGTCTGGAGGCAACAATATTCATGGTGTCCTCAAGACTTTGAGCGAGCGTGCTTAATGAAGTACGTTGCTTGAAGCATCCGATTTAACATTTATTTAGTATAAACAATTTAATTTAGAATAAAATGGCAGATATTAAAGCTATTGCTGAAGAATTGGTAAATTTGACAGTAAAGGAAGTAAATGATTTGGTTACAGTTTTGAAGGAAGAATACGGCATTGAGCCTGCAGCTGCTGCTGTTGCTGTTGCCGGTCCTGCTGCTGGCGGTGTCGCAGAAGCTGCAGAGGAGAAGACTTCTTTTGATGTAGTATTGAAGAGCGCTGGTGCTGCTAAGCTTCAGGTTGTTAAGGCCGTAAAGGAAGCTTGTGGTCTTGGCTTGAAAGAGGCCAAAGAACTTGTAGATGCTGCTCCTAAGGCTGTTAAGGAAGGCGTTTCTAAGGACGACGCTGAGGCTCTCAAGAAAGCTATTGAAGAGGCTGGCGGCGAAGTAGAAATCAAGTAATTCCGCTTAATTAAGAATTTCTCGGTTAAGAATCCTCTGGTAGGGGGTTCTTAACCTTTTTGTTTCCATACAGATTTGCCCCGCATGTATGTTTTTCTTTTGAAGGAATCGCATATCATGTAGACACGGGCCTGCTTGCTATGCGGTTGGGGGCAGTTTTTTTCAGAAATATTCACTACAAACGATAATGCGCGTTTTATGTCTCAGATAATTAATAATAGAGTTAATTTTGCGTCAATCAGAAAGCCGATGCCTTATCCGGATTTCTTGGATGTGCAGCTTAAGTCGTTCAGGGAGTTCTTTCAGTTGGACACACCGCCTGAATTGCGTAAAAACGACGGCTTGTATAAGGTCTTTGCCGAAAATTTCCCAATCTCTGATACTCGCAACAATTTTGTGCTCGAGTTCTTGGATTATTATATTGACCCTCCTCGCTACTCCATTGAGGAGTGTCTTATAGGTGGTTTAACATACAGTGTACCTTTGAGGGCAAAGCTCAAGTTGTATTGCACTGATCCTGACCATGAGGATTTCGACACACAGATCCAGGATGTGTTTCTTGGCCCGATTCCTTATATGACGGATAATGGCACATTTATTATTAATGGTGCTGAGCGCGTCGTCGTTTCTCAACTTCACCGTTCACCTGGTGTTTTCTTCGGTTCTTCTACTCACTCAAACGGTACGAAGCTGTATTCTGCCCGTATCATTCCGTTTAAAGGTTCATGGATTGAGTTTGCCACAGACATCAACAATGTGATGTATGCTTATATTGACCGCAAGAAGAAATTACCTGTGACAACATTGCTTCGTGCCATAGGTTTTGAGAGCGACAAGGACATCCTTGATGTCTTTAATCTTGCAGAGGAGGTTAAGGTAAGCAAGACAAACCTTAAGAAGTACTTTGGGAGGAAATTAGCATCGCGTGTGCTCAACAGCTGGTCGGAAGATTTTGTTGACGAGGATACTGGCGAGGTTGTTTCTATCGAGCGTAATGAAGTCTTGGTTGAACGCGAGGCTATCCTTGACGAAGATGTGGCAGAAAAGATTATTGAGAGTGGTGCCAAGAAAATTCTTGTACACAGGGAAGACAATTCTTCTCTTGATTACTCAATTATATTCAATACCCTCCAGAAGGATACCAGCAATTCTGAGATAGAAGCGATTTATACTATCTATCGTTCTTTGCGTAATGCAGACCCAGCAGACGATGCAAGTGCCCGCGAGGTTATCAATAACCTGTTCTTCTCTGACCGCCGTTATGACTTGGGAGAAGTCGGACGTTATCGCATTAACCACAAACTTGGATTGACAACAGACGAGAATGTCCGTGTGCTTACGAAAGAAGATATTGTTGAGATTATAAAATATCTCATCCAACTTATTAACGCCAAGGCCCAGCTTGATGACATTGACCACTTGAGCAATCGTCGTGTGCGTACTGTTGGCGAACAGTTGGCAAACCAGTTTAATATAGGTCTGGCCCGTATGAGCCGAACAATTCGCGAACGTATGAATGTGAGGGACTACGAAGTATTCTCTCCTACAGACCTTATAAATTCTAAGACGGCATCTTCTGTTATCAACTCTTTTTTTGGTGCCAATCCTTTGTCCCAGTTCATGGATCAGACAAACCCGTTGGCAGAGGTGACTCACAAACGTCGTCTGTCTGCTCTTGGCCCTGGTGGCTTGACTCGTGACCGTGCTGGCTTTGAGGTTCGTGACGTTCACTACACACACTATGGTCGTCTTTGTCCTATAGAATCACCTGAAGGTCCTAACATCGGTTTGATTTCATCGCTTTGTGTCTATGCCAAGATCAATGAACTTGGTTTTATTGAGACGCCATACCGCAAAGTGAAGGATTCTGTTGTTGATTTGAACAATGACCATATTGTCTATCTTTCTGCAGAGGAGGAGGATGAGAAGATTATCGGACAGGGCAATGCTCCGCTTAATGACGATGGCACGTTTATTCGCAAAGTGGTGAAATGCCGTAAGGATGCCGACTACCCAGTAGTGCCGCCATCACAGGTAGAACTGATGGATGTCGCTCCACAGCAGATAGCTTCTATTGCTGCAGCTCTGATTCCGTTCCTTGAACACGATGACGCCCACCGTGCTCTGATGGGATCAAACATGATGCGTCAGGCGGTGCCTCTTATCAAAACAGAGCAGCCTATTGTTGGAACTGGAATTGAAAAGCAAGTGTGTGAAGACTCACGTACCATGATTGCTGCCGAAGGTGCAGGTGTTATTGAATATGTTGATGCTTCCAAGATTATAATCCGTTATGACCGGACTGACGAAGAGGAGTTTGTAAGTTTTGACAGTGCTGTCAAGGAATATAAGCTGCCTAAGTTCCGTCGTACCAACCAGAACATGACCATTGACCTCCGACCAATCTGCATGAGGGGTGACAGGGTCAAGAAGGGTGATATCCTTACAGAAGGCTATGCAACGGCTCAGGGCGAGTTGGCTCTTGGCCGTAACTTGCTGGTGGCTTACATGCCTTGGAAGGGTTACAATTATGAGGATGCCATCGTGCTTAACGAACGATTGGTGCGTGAGGATATTCTTACTTCAGTTCATGTTGATGAGTACTCACTTGCTGTACGCGAAACAAAACGCGGTCAGGAAGAGTTTACTTCTGATATTCCTAACGTGAGCGAAGATGCCACCAAGAATCTTGACGAAAACGGAGTTGTACGCATCGGTGTACGTATTGAACCGGGCGATATTCTCATTGGCAAGATTACTCCTAAAGGAGAGAGTGACCCGTCGCCAGAAGAAAAACTGTTACGTGCCATCTTCGGCGATAGAGCAGGAGATGTTAAAGATGCTTCTTTGAAAGCCAATCCTTCGCTTTCTGGTGTTATCATTGACAAACATATGTTCGCCCGTGCGCAGAAGACCCGTTCTTCACGTGCGGAAGACAAAAAGACTTTGCTCAGAATACAAGAGGAATTTGAGGCCAGTGTGGCAAAGTTGAAGGGGGTTCTGATAGAGAAACTACTGGTGCTTACAAAGGGTCAGACTTCTTGTGGTGTAAAAAATAATCTGGGTGAAATAGCCATTCCTGAGGGAGTCAAGTTTACGAAAGATGTTCTTGATGCCGTAGACTATTTCTCTGTTCAGCTAAGCGATTGGACTTATGATGCTCATACCAATGATTTGATTTTTGCGTTGGTAATGAATTATCTCAAGAAGTATAGAGAGCAGGACGCAGAGCTTAAGCGCAAGAACTTTGCTGTAACAATAGGTGACGAGCTACCCTCTGGTGTGCTCCAGTTGGCAAAGGTTCTTGTTGCTAAGAAACGTAAGATTGGAGTAGGTGACAAAATGGCAGGTCGCCACGGCAACAAGGGTATTGTGTCGAAGATTGTTCGCCAAGAAGACATGCCGTTCCTTGAGGATGGAACACCTGTTGACATTGTTCTTAACCCTCTGGGTGTGCCTTCACGTATGAATTTGGGTCAGATTTTTGAAGCCGTGCTCGGCTATGCTGGCAGCAAATTGGGTGTTAAGTTTGCAACACCGATTTTTGATGGCGCTTCCCTGAGTGATCTTGAGGAGTGGACAGACAAGGCGGGTTTGCCTCACCTTGGCTCTACCCAGCTCTATGACGGTGCTACGGGTGAAAAGTTTGACCAAAAGGCTACGGTGGGTGTTACCTATATGCTGAAGCTTGGCCACATGGTTGAGGATAAGATGCATGCCCGCTCGATTGGCCCGTACTCTCTTATAACTCAACAGCCACTTGGTGGTAAGGCACAGTTTGGTGGACAACGTTTCGGAGAAATGGAAGTCTGGGCACTTGAGGCTTTCGGTGCTTCTCATGTGCTACAGGAAATGCTTACTATCAAGTCTGACGATGTCGTTGGCCGTGCCAAGTCTTACGAGGCAATCGTCAAAGGCGATCCCATTCCCACTCCTGGAATTCCAGAATCTCTCAATGTGCTTCTCCATGAACTTCGCGGTTTGGGTCTGAGCATTAAATTAGATTAAAATATTACCTCTATTACATCATAAATCAATATGGCATTTAAGAAAGAAACAAAATCAAAGGGTTCGTTCTCTAAGATTACTATTGGTTTGGCTTCTCCAGAAGAGATTTTGGAAAACTCCCACGGTGAAGTAACAAAGCCTGAGACCATCAACTACCGCACATATAAACCCGAACGTGATGGTTTGTTCTGCGAAAAGATTTTTGGCCCGATCAAGGACTATGAGTGTAATTGCGGTAAATATAAACGCATACGTTATAAAGGTACGGTCTGCGACCGTTGCGGTGTTGAAGTTACCGAGAAGAAAGTGCGCCGTGAACGCAGTGGTCACATTCAACTTCAAGTGCCGGTTGCTCACATCTGGTACTTCCGCACACTCCCAAGCAAGATGAGCTATCTTCTTGGTATTCCTTCCAAGAAGCTTGAGTCTATTATATACTATGAGCGCTATGTCGTTATAAATCCTGGTGTGTTTGCCCCTAAAGACGAGGAAGACAGACGTGGGATTGATGATGGTGTTCTTCGCAAGCTTGACCTCCTCTCTGAAGATGAATATTTGGAGTTTTTGGACAAACTGCCAGCGGAGAATGCACAGCTTGAGGATTCTGACCCTGCAAAGTTCATTGCAAAAATGGGTGCCGAGGCCGTTTATGATCTCCTGTGCAACATTGACCTTGACAAATTGTCGTTTGAACTGCGTGACCGTGCCCATACAGACACTTCCCAGCAGCGCAAGACAGAAGCGTTGAAGCGTCTTCAGGTTGTTGAGGCATTTCGCTCAAGCAAGGGAGTCAACCGCCCAGAGTGGATGGTGATGAAGATTCTTCCTGTCACTCCACCTGACCTTCGTCCTCTTGTTCCACTTGACGGTGGTCGTTTTGCCACGTCAGATCTTAACGACCTATATCGCCGTGTGCTTATACGTAACAACCGTTTGCGCAGGCTTATAGAAATAAAAGCCCCAGAGGTTATTCTTCGCAATGAAAAGCGCATGTTGCAGGAGGCTGTTGACAGTCTGTTTGACAATTCTCGCAAGAGCTCTTCTGTCAAGAGCGACTCTAACCGTCCGCTGAAATCTCTTAGTGACTCGTTGAAGGGCAAGCAGGGACGTTTCCGTCAGAACCTGCTTGGTAAGCGTGTGGACTATTCTGCGCGTTCGGTCATTGTGGTTGGCCCTGAACTCAACATGGGAGAGTGTGGTCTTCCGAAACTCATGGCAGCAGAACTCTATAAACCGTTCATTATTCGTCGTTTGATAGAGCGTGGCGTTGTAAAGACTGTTAAGAGTGCCAAGCGTGTCATAGACCGCAAGGATCCTGTTATTTGGGATATTCTTGAGTATGTCATGCGCGGTCATCCTGTTTTGCTTAACCGTGCACCGACACTTCACCGCTTGGGTATTCAAGCTTTCCAGCCCAAGATGATTGAAGGCAAGGCAATCCAGCTTCACCCGTTGGCTTGTACGGCGTTTAACGCCGACTTCGATGGTGACCAGATGGCAGTTCATCTTCCGCTTAGCAACGAGGCAATCATTGAGGCTCAGACACTGATGCTTCAGAGCCACAATATTCTTAATCCTGCCAATGGTGCTCCAATTACTGTTCCGTCTCAGGACATGGTGCTCGGTTTGTACTATATTACCAAGCTACGCCCAGGAGCGTTGGGTGAGGGACTCACATTCTACGGCCCCGAGGAGGCTATCATTGCCTACAACGAGAAGCGCGTGGACATTCACGCTATCGTAAAGGTTGTTGTTGATGACATCAACGATGCAGGCGAGATCGTTCCAACCTTGGTGGAAACTTCTGTGGGTCGTGTTATTGTAAATGAGATTGTTCCGAAAGAGATTGGTTATGTTAATACCATCATTTCGAAAAAGTCTCTGCGCGATATCATCGCCAAGGTTATTAAGAGTGTTGGTATGGATCGTGCATGTGCGTTCCTTGACGGCATTAAGAACCTCGGATACAAGATGGCGTACGAAGGCGGACTCTCCTTTAACCTTGACGATATCATAATTCCAAAAGAAAAAGTGGATTTCGTTCAGAAGGGCAACGAAGAAGTGGAGCAAATAACTGCAAACTACTCTATGGGATTCATTACTGACAAGGAGCGTTACAATCAGGTAATCGACACTTGGACTCACGTGAACAATAACCTCAAGAAAACACTGATGAAGCAGATGACTGAAGCCGACCAAGGTTTCAACTCTGTCTTTATGATGCTTGACTCGGGTGCTCGTGGTAGTGCAGACCAGATTGCCCAGCTTGCAGGTATGCGTGGTTTGATGGCCAAACCACAGAAGGCTGGTGCTGAGGGTGCCCAGATTATTGAGAATCCAATTCTGTCAAACTTCAAGGAGGGCATGTCTGTACTTGAATACTTTATTTCCACCCACGGTGCCCGTAAGGGTCTTGCCGACACTGCTTTGAAGACTGCTGATGCGGGATATCTTACGCGCCGTCTGGTTGATGTTGCTCACGATGTCATTATTAATGAAGAAGACTGCGGCACATTGCGTGGACTTGAATGCTCTGCTCTGAAGGATGGCGACGAGGTAATCTCTTCGCTTGGTGAGCGCATTCTTGGGCGTGTGAGCGTTCACGATATCATAAATCCGACCACGGGCGAGCTAATTCTCCCCGCAGGAGAGGAAATTACAGAATCTGTGGTTGCTCAGATTGAGGCTTCTCCTATTGAGACCGTAGAAATTCGCTCTGTACTCACTTGCGAGAGCAAACGAGGCGTATGCCAGAAGTGCTATGGTCGCAACCTTGCCACCAGCAAGATGGTTCAGCTTGGTGAGGCAGTTGGTGTTATTGCCGCCCAGTCAATCGGTGAACCTGGTACGCAGCTTACTCTTCGTACATTCCACGCCGGTGGTATTGCATCAAATGCTGTAGCAAATGCAACCATTAAGGCTCGTCACAAGGCTCGTCTTGATTTTGATGAACTTCGTACAGTTGACGTTGTAAATTCAGACGGTACTCCTGGCCAGATTGTTGTCAGTCGTTTGGCAGAGGTGCGTCAGGTTGACGAGAATACTAATATCGTTCTCTCTACACAAAATGTTCCTTATGGTTCACAACTTTTTGTGCGTGATGGCGATGTGGTAGAAGCTGGCACAGTCATTGCCCAGTGGGATCCGTTTAATGCTGTAATCGTTACGGAGTCTGCAGGTCGAATTAAGTTTGACGGTGTCAAGGAAGGCGTTACCTACCGCATCGAAGAAGACGAGGCAACGGGCTTGCGTGAAATAATCATAATAGAGTCTAAGGAGCGTTCTGTTGTTCCTTCGTGCCATATCGTTGACGAAGATGGTAACGTGTTGCGTACATACAACTTCCCGATTGGTGGACACGTTGTGGTAGCCGATGGGGCTCAGATAAAGACCGGCGAAATACTCGTTAAGATTCCTCGTGCAGTTGGAAAGGCTGGTGACATCACTGGTGGTCTGCCGCGTGTAACCGAACTCTTTGAGGCACGCAATCCGAGCAACCCTGCCATAGTCAGTGAAATTGACGGCGAAATCAGTATGGGCGGTGTTAAGCGCGGAAACCGCGAAATTATCGTATCCTCTAAAGTGGGTGATGTCAAGAAGTATCTTGTGCCGTTGAGTCGCCAGATTCTTGTACAGGAAAACGACTATGTACGTGCAGGAACACCTCTTTCCGATGGCAGCATTACACCTGCCGATATTCTTGCTATTAACGGACCTACAGCTGTTCAAGAATATATTGTCAATGAGGTTCAGGACGTTTATCGTCTGCAAGGTGTGAAAATCAACGACAAGCACTTTGAGGTTATTGTACGTCAGATGATGCGTAAGGTTCGCATTGTGGATGCTGGTGACACTAACTTCCTTGAAGATGATCTCGTAGATAAGATAACGTTCTTTGAAGAAAACGACCGCATTTGGGGTAAGAAGGTTGTCGTTGATGCCGGTGACAGCGAAAATATGACCAATGGCATGATTGTGACCGCCCGCAAACTTCGTGATGAGAACTCTTATTTGAAGCGTCGTGACCTCAGGCCTGTAGTAGTGCGTGATGCTATCCCTGCTACGTCTAACCAGATCCTTCAGGGTATCACCCGCGCTGCTCTCCAGACATCAAGTTTTATGTCTGCAGCTTCGTTCCAAGAGACAACAAAGGTTCTCAATGAGGCCGCCATCCGTGGTCGTGTTGACTATCTCAAGGGTATGAAGGAAAATGTTATCTGTGGCCATCTGATTCCTGCAGGTACAGGAATGCCCCAGTTCCGCGACGTAATCGTTGGCAGCAATGATGAGTTCCAAGATAATTTGGAGCCCTCTTACACGGAGACCAGCTATTGATATAGAATATGGTATAGCAAAAAAAGGAGCCGAAGTTAGATTTCTGACTTCGGCTCCTTTTTTGCTGTATGTTGATTTGCTAAGAAACAGCGTGTTGTTTAGGTTAAAATAGATTTAGACCCAATATTTGGCAAATATTAGGCGTATAGGTCAAATGTTAACGAGAAGACAACTGAACGAAAAAACTTGGGTTGAATACTGTTGCGGAGACAAAGGGATGTCGCATTTAGAAAACCGCGATAGCATTGTAAAGGAATAGATGCCTTTATAAATTGGTATCCCCGCTGGGAATCGAACCCAGATCAGCAGTTTAGGAAACTGCTGTTCTATCCGTTGAACTACAGGGACATATACAAGGCGCAAAATTACCACAAAAATTCAATATCGCCAAATTTTTATGTGCCACAAGCGTAGTTAAGGCACAGATAGGCAGATATGCGCTCTTGAGAGTAAAAAAATGTGGTAAAGAAAAAACAATTTGAGATTATTTCGCTAACTTTGAACTTTCATTTTTTAAGTAAAGCAAACTTTTTTATATGGGTGGTTTTTTCGGTTCTGTATCAAGGCAAGACTGCATTACAGACGTTTTTTATGGCACGGACTATCAATTTCATCTTGGAACGCGCCGGGGCGGAATCGTGACGGTAAACGAGGAAGGTCATTTTGAGCGTGAAATCCATAATCTTGAAAACTCTTACTTCCGTACTCGTTTTGAGAGTGAGATAAGCAAATTTACAGGCCATGCAGGTATTGGCGTAATAAGCGATACCGATGCACAACCAATGCTGACAAACTGCCATTTAGGGCGTTTTGCCTTGGTTACGGTGGCAAAAATCAATAACATTGAGGAACTGGCGGATGAATTGATAAACAGTGGTGAACATCTGTCAGAGTTTACTTCTGGCAGAATAAATCCTACGGAGTTGGTGTCGCTTCTCATAATAAAAGGACGTAGCTTTGTAGACGGAATAGAGAATGTCTTTAAAAAAATAAAGGGTTCGTGCTCTATGTTGCTACTTACCAGTGATGGCATCATTGCGGCACGTGATTCGTGGGGGCGTACTCCGATTGTCGTAGGCATAAAAGACGGAGCGACGGCAGTGACGAGCGAGAGTACCGCTTTCCCAAATCTTGGTTATGAGATTGAACGTTATTTGGGGCCAGGCGAAATCGTTAGGATTACGGCCAGTGGCGTAGAGTCGTTGCGTAAGCCCAACAAACGTATGCAAATATGCTCATTTCTGTGGGTTTACTATGGCTTCCCGACGTCTTGTTATGAAGGGCGCAATGTAGAAGAAGTCCGCTTTGAGTGTGGGCGAGCCATGGGTAAGGAAGATGACACTGATGTGGACTGTGCTTGTGGTATTCCTGACTCGGGTGTAGGTATGGCTACTGGCTATGCGGCAGGTAAAGGTGTGCCTTATCTTCGCAGTATCGCCAAATATACGCCTACTTGGCCACGTTCATTCATGCCCAGCAATCAGGGAATGCGCGACCTCGTGGCCAAAATGAAACTTATTTCAAATAAGGACTTACTTAAAGGCAGACGTCTGCTTTTCTGCGATGATTCCATTGTGCGTGGCACACAACTTCGCGACAATACCAAGGTGCTGTTTCAACAAGGAGCGAAGGAGGTACACATGCGCATTGCATGCCCACCGTTGGTCTATGGGTGCAGATTTATCAATTTTACATCGTCTAAGAGCGACATGGAATTGATATGCCGACGCATAATCAGCGAATTTGAGGGCGATAACGTCAGCGATGAGATTCTTGCGGAGTACACACGTACGGATTCCCCGAAATACAAGCGTATGGTTGATGAGATTGCGAGACGTCTCAATCTTTCAAGTTTGAAATTTACCAAACTTGAAACTCTTGTGGAGGCAATCGGTCTGCCAAAGTGCCAGCTGTGTACTCATTGCTTCGATGGGTCATCGGCCTTTACTCTAGTAGAAAATAACGACAACGACTGAAATCAATAAACTACAACTATAACAAAATGAAAAGAATCCTATTAAGTATTACGTCAGTAGTGCTGTCGCTTATGACGATGGCACAGACCGACATTCCGCGCCCAGAGTATCCGCGCCCGCAGTTTGAGCGACAGGAATGGGTGAACCTCAATGGTGAATGGACTTACGAACTTGACCTGAGCAACACAGGCGTAGGGCGTAAGTTTGACAAGAGTCAAGGCTTTGACAAGAAGATTCTGGTGCCTTTCTGCCCTGAGAGCGAGCTGTCGGGGGTGGGTTATAAGGACTTTATCCCTGGCATTTGGTATCAGCGTAAGGTTCAAATTCCTTCTGCGTGGGAAGGAAAGAGAATCTTTATGAACTTCGGTGCGGTAGACTATTATGCCACTCTATATGTAAATGACAAGGTGGCAGGTCGTCATTGGGGTGGTAGTTCATCGTTTGCCATTGACATCACTGACTATATTGAGCCTGGCAAAGAGGCTAATATAGTCCTTTGGGTCAAGGATGACTTGCGTGGTGGAGCACAGACTGGTGGCAAACAGAGCCACGGCTACTATTCGTCTGGTTGCTATTACACGCGTGTTACTGGCATTTGGCAGACGGTATGGATGGAGGCAGTGTCTCCAGTCGGTTTGCGCAATGCCTATGTTAAGCCTGATTTCGATAACAGTCGCTTTGTTGTTGAACCAAATTTCTACGCTTTGGAAAAAGGATTAAAGCTGCGCATAAAAGTACTTGACGGAACCAAGGTTGTTGCCTCTGCAACAGAGACGGCAACTGTTCCCATGACAGTAGTGCTGCCCGTGAAGAATGTAAAGACATGGTCTCCAGAGAGTCCTTTCCTATATGATTTGGAGTACGAGGTGCTAAATGCGCAAAATCATGTTGTAGACAAAGTGAAGAGCTATGCCGGCATGCGCAAGGTACACATTGAGGGTAACCGCGTGTTTCTTAACAATAGACCGCTTTACCTGCGCATGGTGCTTGATCAGGGCTTCTACCCCAAGGGCGTGTGGACGGCTCCTACTGACGCAGACCTCAAGGGTGATATAGAGCGTGCTATGGCTGTAGGTTTCAACTCTGCTCGTCTGCATCAGAAGGTCTTTGAAGAGCGTTTCCACTATTGGGCAGACAAGCTTGGCTATCTCACTTGGGGTGAAGCGGCATCATGGGGCATGGATATCAATGGCACTGCAGCCGCACGCAATTTCATCACAGAGTGGGCCGAGGTTGTAGAGCGTGACCGCAACCACCCCAGCATTATCACGTGGACTCCGTTTAACGAAACATGGGGACGTTCTGCCGATGGAGTCAACCACAATAGACTCTTGGCAGATATCTATGACCTTACACACCGCATGGACTATCGGCCTGTGCATGACGTGTCGGGCGGCTATCACCAGAAAAAAACTGACATCTGGTCGTTCCACGACTATGAAGGTAATGCGGCAGAACTCAAAAAACAGCTTACCCTCAAGGGAGACGGTACTGTCCCCACGCTAAACAAGGATAAGGAGGATGCCTATCACGGACAGCCTTACTATCTTGATGAGATGGGTGGCATCGGTTGGGTTATTGAAAAGTATGCCGAAAACACCTGGGGATATGGCGAAGGCCCGAAAGACTTACAGGCACTCTATAATCGTCTGGAAAGCACGGTTGACACCATCCTCTCGTTTGACTACATCAATGGATACACCTACACCCAACTCACTGATGTGGAACAAGAGCAGAATGGCATATACACCTATGACCGTAAACTTAAGTTTGATGTAGAGAAACTAAAGTCAATCTTCGGCAAAGAACCTGAATGGTTCATAAAATGGAAGACCACATACAAACCATAGTAAGTAGAACGTCAAAATTAATTTAACCCAATTCGGTCGTTAGGACTTATTGTTTTTCGGTTTTTAGGAGAGCATGTGTTGCTTGTCTTTTTCGGAAATAATAGCGGGCTATTTTGAGCTAAAAACAAGCACCAAGTGCCTCGTAAAAAACAAAAGGCAACAATAAGTACTAAAAAATGTCATTTACGACCTAATGACCGATTAGGGTTTTGTATAGTAAAGTTTTTTCCTTCTGCAGATAAATCCCATTGTTTTCAGTTGTAATGCCCACATTGTTCACCCAAAGAAAAAGGATGTCTGCATGAAAGCAAAACCACCTGACTTCGTCATTGCGTCACCCAAAAATCTTCGTCAAAGAGTTTAGCGATTT
>USTH01000018.1 GCA_900557555.1 uncultured Prevotellaceae bacterium
AACTGCCAAAAAGCACTCAGAAAGTGTTAAAAATCAAAGAGTATTGAAAATCAAGACTTTATGGTTAGTTAGTCATAGTAAGTTATGGTTAGTTATAAGGCTCTAAATACAACCAGAGAACGCACAGTCTCCGATGCTTTTCACGGTATTAGGAACCGTTACCGACATCAGACTTGAGCAGCCCTCAAAGAACCTGTTTCCGATAGCCGTCATCTGGTTCGGCAAATCTATAGACTTCAAGCTCGAACAGCCATAAAACACCTTGTCACCAAAGGTTATCCTACCTACGTTGTCAAACTCTACCCCTTCAAGCGATGAACACCCGCTAAAAGCCTCTTTTTCGATTGTCGTCACACTATCCGGAATCCTTATAGTCTTCAGACTCGAACAATTATAGAAAGAAGATGCACCTATGACCTTCAACGAATTCGGCAATATGACAGACTCCAATTTCGGCATATTAGCAAAAACCGTATGTCCAAGCCCTCTTTGTCCCAGCCAAAAGACAACATTAGGAAGCGTAATGGATTTAACATTCCTACCGCCATTACCACTGCTCCAAAATTGCCTTACTACATAAAGACTGTCGGTCTGCGGATCTTTCACTCCCGACGGTACAACTATGTGTTCCACGTTGTCATCCACCGTCACAATGGAAACACGTGCCGCGCCGTTAAAACCGCTACATTCGTACTTTACCCCTTCCCTCAAGACGTAAAAAGATTGAGCAAAAAGTACATTTACACACAATGCAGAAAAAAGTAAAAGCTTTTTCATACAAAAAAATTAATGATTAAAATAAAAAATATCTTGTCAATTGCAAATATACGTCTTTTTATTTTATCTACCAATTCTTCCACAAAATAATATTCTCCAAAAACTGTCGTCAGACTGTTTTATTTCACTACATTTGCCATACAAATACTTTACTACAGACGCCAATGAACAACCGCTTCGTTTTTTTATTGCTTTCTGCAGGCTTGCCCTTTCTTTCTACCGTGCGCCTTGTGGCACAAGCGAGAATGAACCTTGGAGACAAGCCTAAAATAGTTTCTGTATCACCGTCAGACAGAAGCGCCACCTCTACGAAATACACCGAAGCAGAGGAGAGCCAATACCTCACCCTGGTAAACAAAGGGTACAGGCAACTACTCGCCGACTCCTTGGGAGATGCAGAAATGACATTCAGAGAGGCGACAGACTTTCTGCCTTCCCACCCGTCAAACGCTGAGCTCTTCTTCCAGATGGGCCAGATTGCCGAGCGCGGCAACAACTACCATACAGCCTCCGACTACTACCGCAAATCCCTGCGCATAAACGAGAACTTGGCCAAAGCATACGAGCGCCGTGGGGCGGTGAGCCTTATTCTCAAGGACTATGACACAGCCCTAAAATGCTACTCGACTCTTCTGGAGCTCAAACCCTCCAGTCCGCAAGCCCACTTCTACAAGGGCTACACCTACCAGCGGCAAGGCAAGCAAGATAACGCCTTGGCTGAGTACAAGAAAACATTGGCACTCGAACCGCAACACACCTCTGCCAACACCGCCATCGCAGTCATTAGAGCAAGTCAAGGACACCACGATGAGGCAATCGGCATCATGGACCGCTTGATAACACACAGCCCGAAGTCAGCCTCGCTATATGAAATGAGGGGAACATTCGAGATGGAATGCGGCAAAAACCAACTCGCCCTCTACGACTTCAACAAAGCCATAGAGCTGGCCCCCGACAACCCAACGGCCTACCTCAACAGAGCCGTCATATATGGCCGTTCCAAACAAAAATCCATGGCCGAACTTGACCTGCGAAAAGCACAAGACCTTGGAGTTCCCGACTCCACCATAGAAAGCGCACGAACAGCCATCAGCAAGCACAGACAAAAACCTGGCCCGGACAATTCTGGCAAAGTCCCCATTCAGCCCTGACCTAACCGCCACCGGAAAAAGGAGAGAGAGGTGTGCGTCAACAGCAACCGACAAACATAAAACAAAATATCACAAGTAGGTTCTTAAAATTAGTTTATAGTCAGAAAGGCATTATTATGATGCAGATATTATTTTTCTTTGAAAGAGCAATGCAGGCATTGTGACTGAAAATAAAGATAATAGAGGCGCAAAAGAAAACTATTATGACGAGAACAAAACCTACTTGAAATCTAAAATAAAACACATAGCGAGAAAGCAAAATTGAGAAAAGCGTAGCGAACAGACTGAAAAAGCGTTCGTTACGCTATATTTTTCTCTCGGCAAAAAGCCAAAGAGAGCCACAATATAGCCAAACGGCGCAAAAGTTCAGTTACTTTATCATTACCCGTGTGATGATGCAAATTTCTTGCAAAAACTAAATTTTGCATCGTTTGGCGTCATTTGTCGTATCTATCGGTAATTCACTATAAACTAATTTTGTAACAAAAAAAAGAGTGAGTTATGAGAAGTACATTTAAGGTCTTATTCTACGTGAAGAAAGGCAGTGAGAAACCCAACGGCAACCTGCCTTTGATGTGTCGCCTTAAGGTGGACGGAGAGATTAAACAGTTCAGCTGCAAGATGGATGTTCCTTTGCGGTTGTGGGATGTGAAGAACAACCGTGCTTCGGGCAAGAGTATCGAAGCACAGCGAATCAACATTGCCGTTGATAAAATCCGTGTGGAGGTAAACCGCCGTTATCGGGAACTGATGCAGACGGAAGGATATGTCACTGCCGCCAAACTCAAAGATGTCTATCTCGATATCGGCGTCAAACAGGAAACCTTGCTAAAACTCTTCGAGCAACACAACACCGAGTTTTCCAAGAAAGTGGGACACAGCAGAGCAAAGGGAACGTTCCAGCGTTATGTGACCGTCTGCAAACACATCCGTGAGTTCCTGCCCCATACCTACAAGCGTGAGGATATTCCGCTGAAAGAGTTGAACCTCACATTCATAAATGAATTCGAGTATTTTTTGCGTACGGAGAAGAAATGCCGTACCAATACCATTTGGGGCTACATGATTGTGCTGAAACACATCGTTTCCATAGCAAGGAATTACGGTCGTCTTCCTTTCAACCCCTTTGCAGGGTATATCAACTCTCCCGAAAGCATGGACAGGGGTTATGTTACGAAAGAGGAGATACACACCATGATGAATACCAAAATGCCCAACAAGACACACAAACTTGTCAGGGACTTATTCCTGTTCTCCACCTTTACAGGTTTGGCGTACTCCGATGTCAAGAGCCTCACGGAAGACAACCTGCAAACATTCTTTGACGGCAACCTTTGGATTATTACCCGAAGAAAGAAGACCAACACCGAATCGAATATTCGTCTGTTGGATGTTCCTAAACGTATCATTGAAAAGTACAAAGGCATGACAAGGGACAACAAGGTTTTCCCTATGCCAAGCAACAAGATACTGAAAACCATTGCCAAACTGTATGGCATAAAAACGCACCTTACCTATCACGTAGCCCGGCATTCGGCAGCAACAACCATTCTGCTATCCAACGGAGTACCCATTGAAACCGTCAGCAGACTATTGGGGCATACCAACATAAAACGACCCAAATCTATGCGAAGATAACCGCCCAAAAGATTAGTCAGGACTTGGAACAACTATCAGACAAATTGGGAGATAGGGAGAAAAGCATTTGCAGTGCCATCTAATAACACTAAATCAAACGGCAATGAAAGCAGAAAGGACCATCATCAGCATAGACGAGTACGGCATAGTAGTCCTGCCGACCGATATACAGGCAACCGCCATGAGCGAATGGAAATATGCGAGTTGTTCAATGTAACCGCCCCGACCGTCAAGGCAGGGATAAAGGCACTCTGTAAAAGTGGAGTTCTGAACGAGTATGAGGTAAAGCGCACCATCCGAATATCCGACAGGTGTAGTATGGAGGTTTACAGCCTTGAAACGATAATCGCCCTTGCGTTCCGTATCGGCACATACGGGGCGAAGCAGGTGCGCAATGTCGTTCTTGAAAGGTTGTACTTGCGAAAAGAGAAAACAAGCATCTTCTTTTCGCTGAACACCAACGAAATAGCTAAAGCCGAATACTTCTCGTAACTGAATGACTGACGCAATTCACTCGGTACGTCAGTAATTCAATAAGTCAGTACAACAGAACGACAGACACTTTGATTTTTCTCCCGAAAAGCGTAATCTCCATATTCGTTTTTCAGGAGTTTTTTCTTTTGCTCTGCCCGATTTCCGTCCCCGTCCATTGAAAGTTTTTGTTGCGAGGGGCTTTTTTCGTCATTCTGCTCAATGTTGTCCTTTTCTATTATTATCTGCCAACCTTAGACTGTATGTGAATTAAAATGAGTATCTTTGTAAAATGGATTTGGTGTAAACTGTTTCCAAAAACAATATCAATGGATCACCTGACAAAAGAACAACGCCATAAAAATATGGTAGCCAATAAGGGCAAAGGGACCAAATTAGAACTTCTATTTGGCAAATTGCTTTGGAATGCCGGAGTAAGGTATCGCAAAAATGATACATCTGTATTTGGCAAGCCTGATTTTGCAATCAAAGGTCATAAAATTGCTATATTTTGCGATGGTGAATTTTGGCATGGTAGAAATTGGGAGATAAGGAAGAACGACCATAAGAGCAACTGTGATTTTTGGCACTCTAAAATTGAACGAAACATTGAGCGAGATAAAGAGGTTAATGCCGAATTGCAGAAACAAGGATGGAAAGTTTTTCGATTTTGGGAAACGGACATAACCAAAGAACCGGACAAATGCTTAAATAGAATTTTGAATTATATGAATACAGATAATAAAACTTCCGAAAAAATAGCCATCACAAAAATGTGTGGCGGTAATAAGGTTGTTATGCAAATGTATGGTCCGCATTCTTTGAATGAAGATGGAACTGTTATGGCATTTGATGAACAAATGGCAATAGTTTCTCATTATCTGCATAATCAAGGATATAAATATGCAAAACCGTATGAATCTAAAGCAGAAGGATTAATAGAGGATATATACAATGTACATAACAAGCATATTGAAGAAAGATGCGTTTCAGATGTTTGTGTTCAATATTCTTTATTTTCAGATTTGTTTTCTGTTCCGTTCTTGCCTGTAGATAATCCAAAATTTACGTTCATTGATTTGTTCGCAGGAATTGGGGGATTTAGAATGGCAATGCAAAATCTTGGCGGGAAATGTGTGTTCTCATCCGAATGGGACACTAAGGCTCAAAAAACATATCTGTTAAACTATGGAGAAGTTCCATTTGGCGATATTACTAAAGAGACCACTAAATCATTTATTCCTGATGATTTTGATGTTTTGTGTGCAGGATTCCCTTGTCAGGCGTTTTCGTTGGCTGGGAAACGACTCGGATTTGAAGAGACAAGAGGCACTTTGTTTTTTGATGTAGCGGAAATCATACGTAGAAAGCGTCCGAAAGCATTCTTCTTGGAGAATGTTAAAGGTCTGCTTATTCATGACAAAGGAAAAACCATCCAAACGATACTAAAAGTTTTAAGGGAAGATTTGGATTATTATGTTCCGGAACCCCAAATTGTAAATGCAATGAATTTTGGTGTTCCTCAACATCGTGAGAGAGTGTATATCGTTGGATTTAGAAAAGACCAGAATGTCAATGAATTTATATATCCTGCTCCGACAGATACGACCAAAACATTTGCAGATATAAAAGAAGAAAATACTGTTTCGGCAAAATACTACCTCTCTACTCAATATGTAAAGACCCTTGTGGCGCATAAAGAAAGACATGCGGCAAAAGGTAATGGCTTCGGATATGAAATAATACCTGATGATGGTATTGCAAATGCCATTGTTGTAGGTGGTATGGGGCGAGAACGCAATCTTGTAATTGACAACCGCCTTGAAGATTTCACACCGGTTACTAACATTAAAGGTGAAATTAATCGTGATGGCTTACGCAGAATGACCCCACGAGAATGGGCACGTTTGCAAGGTTTCCCTGATAATTTCATAATCGGAGTGGCAGATGCATCTGCTTATAAACAATTTGGGAATTCTGTCGCTGTACCGGCTATTCAAGCGACAGCACAGGAAATAATCAAAAGAATTAATCTCTCAAAATCCAAGAAATATGGCACTGACAGGAAATAAAGGAGAATGGAGTGAGATATATACTTTGCTCAAACTATTAGGTGAAGGTAAAGTCTATGCAGGTGACCAGAATTTGAACAAGATTCAGAACTTGTTCTATCCAATAATTATGATTCTTCGACAAGAAAAAGAAGGTAGTTATAACTATAGCCTGCAAGATAAAAATGTCGTAATTCAAACGCCCGAAGGCGAAGATTTGCTACGTATCCCTGCTTCTGTGTTTTTAGATGAAGCAGAGAAATTATTGAAAGCCATCAATGAAAGTGACGGAGCTTTTTCCATTCCGCAAATTGAAGCTTTTATGAATCGAATTTATTGTCATTCCTTGAAGGCAAAATCATCGGACAAAACGGATATACGAATTATTCTGCATGACCGTAGAACTAAAATCAACTCCGAAATGGGTTTCAGTATAAAATCTCAGTTGGGAGGAGATTCGACTCTGTTAAATGCAAGTAAAGCCACAAATTTTAATTTTAAGATTGTTAATGTTTCCCTCTCTGACGAAGATCTTGCCTATGTTAATTCTTTGAACCCCAAACGGAACAAAGTCATAGACAGGGTAAATGCTATTAAAAAGAAAGGTGGCAAATTGGTGTTTGACAATGTTGATAATCAGACATTTCGCAATAACCTTGTTATGCTTGATGGTGATTTACCAACTATAATTGCTCATTTGCTTTTGGAACAGTTGAATAGCGGTATCTCAACATTGAAGGAATTAGCAGAACTAATTACGGAAGTTAATCCTTTGGGATATGATACAGAACAGGCATCACCATTCTATGCTTATAAAATCAAACATCTTTTAACTTCTGCGGCATTAGGCATGATGCCGGCTACTGCATGGAGCGGAAAGTTTGATGCAAACGGTGGCTATTTAGTGGTAAAGAAAGATGGAGAAATCCTTTGCTATCATTTCTATGACCGCAACCGTTTTGAAGATTACCTCTTCTCAAACGCTTATTTAGAGCGTTCAAGTACCACTCGTCATGAATATGCTTCGATTATCAAAGAAAACGATGGTTCTCTGTCGTTTAAACTTAATTTTCAAGTAAGACTGAAGTAATATTTGTGTCGTATGATAGAACAAATTCATATTAAAGACGTTGCTACTTTTAAAGATGAATATTTATCTGATTTAAAGAAGGTAAACTTCATATATGGTTCTAATGGAAGTGGGAAAACAACTATTTCTAATGTAATTAAATCTGTTAGCGAATACAAAGATTGTGAACTTTCTTGGAATGGAGGAATTCCACTAAGTACACTGGTGTATAATAAATCGTTTAAGGATAAGAATTTTGGCACAGCACAAATCCCAGGTGTTTTCACATTAGGCTCAGCTACTAAAGAAGAAATAGCAGCTATTGAAGACAAAAAGAAGAAACTTGAGAATTTGAAAGAAAAAGGTATTCAGAATAATAAAGTTATCGAAAACCAGCAAAAAGAATTGGAGTTATTATCTTCCCAATTCAAGGATTATTGTTGGAAAAACATTAAATTAAAACACGAAAAATTATTTAAAGATGCCTTTGTCGGTTGTTTGAATAGTAAAGAACGTTTCTGCGAGAAAGTAAAAATCGAGTTTAATAGCAACAATCAGCAGTTATGCACTTTTGACGATTTAAACAATAGGGCTAAGACTTTATTTGATACGACACCAGAAATCATTGAACATGTTTCTTTACCAGACATTAGATTTCTCATTGATGTAGAAGAAAATCCTATTTGGGAAAAGAAAATATTAGGAAAGGCAGATATAGAAATAGCCCCTCTTATTCAACGGTTAAATCTAAATGACTGGGTAAACCAAGGACGACAATATATAATGGAAGATTCTGATATTTGTCCATTTTGCCAAAAGAAGACAATGGACAAAAAATTCAAAGAGCAAATTGAGGAATATTTCAATGAAACATTTATAAACGATACGAATGTAGTAAATAATCTGTCGGCACAGTATATCTCTGGCTTACAACTTTTTTTGAATGAATTATCGTCATTATTAGAACAGGAAAAAATAAATAAAAATACAAAACTAAATATACAATCCATAGATGCCTTATATAAGTCATTAAATTTGATGTTTTCCACAAATAGAGAAATCCTAAGTGCAAAAGAAAAAGAACCAAGCAGAAGTCTAAAATTGGAGTCTATCAAAGATTTAATAGAAGCAATAATAAAGTTAATAGAAGAAACAAATAATGAAATAGAGAGGCACAATCAATTGGTTGCCAATTTCCAAAAAGCAAAAAATACATTGATTGCAGATATATGGAAATTCATTTTAAATGAAAATGCAGACAATATCAACACATTTGTAAGAAAAGAGAAAGGCTTAACAAAAGGAATTGAAAAACTACAAAAAGATCGTGGAGAATTATTAGTAGCCTATCAAATATTAGACAAAGAAATAAAAGAAGACAATAAAAAGGTAACAAGCGTTCAATCTTCAGTAGATGAAATAAACAAGGTCTTAACTGCTTATGGATTTACTAATTTTACAATTGTTCCTGTTGAGAATAATTCATATCAAATTCAAAGGGCAAATGGAGAATTGGTTAGAGATACATTAAGTGAAGGTGAAATTACGTTTATAACTTTTTTGTACTTCATGCAACTTGTCAGAGGTGGAGAGACTCCAGAAATGACAAATGATAATAGAGTCGTTGTAATTGATGACCCTATATCAAGTCTGGATAGTACTATCTTATTTGTAGTAAGTTCTTTAATCAAGGAAGAAATAAAAAAAATAAAACAGGATACTGGACATATTAAGCAATTAATCATTCTAACGCATAATATATATTTTCACAAAGAAGTTTCATTCATAGACGGACGGACAAAAAGTAATAATGATACATACTATTGGATTGTGCGAAAAATCAATAATGAATCCAAAATTCAGTGTTATCAGAAATCCAATCCCATTAGAGGGTCATATGAGCTATTATGGGATGAGTTGAAAAATAAAGAACAAAAACTTTCAATTATCACAATCCAAAACACAATGCGAAGAATCTATGAAACATATTTCAAAATACTTGGCAAATACAGCGATGACGATATTTTGGATAAATTTAATAATGTACAGGAGAAGGAAATTTGTAGGTCTTTGTTGTGTTGGATAAATGATGGTTCACATTGTGTGCCTGATGACTTCAATATTGTACAAAGTGATGACATAACGGAACGTTACTATGAGGTTTTTCAAAAAATATTCAAAGTAATGGGACATATAGAACACTACAATATGATGATGGAAATAGAAAGTATAGGATGATATTTTTCATCTTTTAATAGATGAACTAAAGAAAAATTGTAATTTTGTAGGTCAGCAGGAGATATTTGACAGCAAAACACTGAAAATTGTACGGTCTCCAAGTCGTTACCATTACTTTTCAAATAGTTCGCTAAAAGTTTATTCCTCAAACGGTTATACCAAACCGTTTAAAATCTAAAATAAATTTGAAAACCTACTTAACACACTCACCATGCTACAACCTAAAGATTTAGAACAACTGCAAGCCCTGGGCATCACCGCCGGGCAACTTGAGGAAGAGCTCAACGCCTTCCGCAACGGATTTCCGTTTCTGAAACTCGACAGCGCGGCCACCATAGGCAACGGCATTCTGGCCTTTACACCCCAACAGACCGATGCACTGTGTTCCGCATGGGACAACTACACATCGTCGGCCAATCACAAAATCATGAAATTTGTGCCAGCCAGCGGAGCCGCTTCACGAATGTTCAAAAACCTCTTTGCCTTCATAGATGCTCCATACTCGAAGCCCGAGACAGACTTTGAAAAGAAGTTTTTCGATAATATCACCAAGTTTGCCTTCCATGATGAACTTGATGCCACATGCCAGAGGCTCTATGGGGCCGGCATTGCCACACTCACAAGTGAAGGCCGCTACAAGGAAGTCGTCAAAGCCCTGCTCCACGCCGACGGAATGAGCTACGGACAAAAGCCCAAAGGACTGCTCAAATTCCACTCCTACCCCGACGGGCCACGCACACCGGTAGAAGAACACCTGACAGAGAGTGCCCTGTACGCAAAAGACAGCACAGGCACTGCCCATCTGCACTTCACAGTGTCGGCCGAACATCAGGCACTGTTCGAAACCCTGCTGAAGGACACAATTCCACAGGCACAACAAAGGTTGCACACCCATTTCAATGTTTCGCTCTCACAGCAGAAACCGTCAACCGACACCGTTGCCGTCACACCCGACAACGAGATTTTCCGCACGTCTGACGGCAAAATGCTTTTCAGACCCGGCGGACACGGCTCGCTCATAGAGAACCTCTCTGACATTGATGCCGACATCGTTTTCATTAAGAACATAGACAACGTGGTGCCCGACAGACTTAAAGGCGACACCGTGCGCTTCAAGAAACTCATTGCCGGTCTGTTGGTAACCCTGCAGGCCAAAGCCTTCGACTATCTGCGCCAACTGCGCACAGACCAGCCATCTGCCGCCTTGATTGCCGAAGCAAAGGCTTTCCTTGAGCAGAACTTCTTCATAAAGAACCTTAAAGGTAATGCACAGGAACTGATGGACAAGCTCAACCGTCCTATGCGGGTGTGCGCCATGGTGAGAAACGTCGGAGAACCAGGCGGAGGCCCGTTCTTAGCCTACAATCAAGACGGCACCGTTTCACTGCAAATTCTCGAAAGCAGCCAGATTGACATGGACGACGCCAGAGCCGTGGAAATGTTCAAGAACGGCACACACTTCAACCCCGTAGACCTCGTTTGCGCCCTAAAAGACTGCAACGGCACACACTTCGATCTCACACAATATGTGGACAAGACAACAGGCTTCATTTCCCACAAGTCCAAGGACGGGCGCGAACTCAAAGCACTCGAACGCCCCGGACTATGGAACGGCGCCATGAGCGACTGGCTCACCGCCTTTGTTGAAGTGCCGCTGACCACTTTCAACCCTGTTAAGACCGTCAACGACCTGCTGCGCCCCGAACACCAGCAGGCATAGCGACATCTACTCAACCAATTGAGCAAACCGAAAGGAGCCAAGTCCCTCATTTAAGAGACTTGGCTCCTTTTCGCAACACTCTTACCTTCACCACTTCGGCCGATGCACCACTGTGCGGACGCACTCCGAGCGCCAGAAGTCTTGGTCTGAAGCGGATATAACGCCGTAGATTATCCCAAATCGGTCATTAGGTCACAAATAGCATGTTTTTTGTTACTTCGTAAATGACCGATTTTGGGTTTATTTCTTCTTGATGGTATATCCCAATTTGGCGAAGGCCACCTTGTAGCTGTTGAAGTTCGCCTTGCTCTTGTCGTAAACGATGGTAACCTCCTGCTTCGCCGCCGAAGCCGAGATTTTCTTTGTCCCTTTTACAAAGCGTATCTTTTCCGTTATCCGGTTTTCACAACTGCTACAGTGCATCTGCGGGTCGGTGCTTACCACCAATGTGTCGAGTGTCACTTTCGCACGTCTGGCACTGACTACCGGCACTACACATGCGGCCAACAACGCCGCCAACAAAATTTTCTTCATACTGGCTGTATTTTAACGTTCATCATTGTCTGTCAAATTTAAACCTCACCCCTACATAATACATTCCTCTTTCTGCAGGCCCCCACATCTGGGTTGCGTCAAAAGACGGTGACCACGGGTCAGAGGCATTCAGTATGGGGTTTTTCATTCTGTAGCCAGTGAGGTTCTCGCCTCCGGCATAAACCGTCCAGCGGCGGAATTCTCTCGTCACCTGTGCCTGCAACAGAAAGTAGGCGGGCAAGGAGGTGTTGTCATATCGGCGCCCTTTGCCGTTGAGATGGCCGGTCACGTCAAACTGCCAGATTTTCATCGGTGTTTTGTAGGACAGCGTCAGCAACCCCTTGTACAGCGAAGTGAGCGGGCGTCGGCGAAGCACTCCGTTGTATGTGGTGCGGGCATCGTTGTAGCGAAACGCTGAGGTGGCGCTGAAGCCATGTGAGAAGGAATATGTAGCATCTATCTGGAACGTGTGGCTATAGCTGCGTCCGTCAAGGTTTGCAAAATACACGGAGTGAGGACCTTTGGCCCCGTCGATGTCGGCAACCGTCTGCTGCACAAAGTGCGTGTAGTAGTACTCTGCGTTCAGTTCGAGCGTTCTGCCAGCCACCTTAGTTGTGTATGAAGCCGAAGTACCACAGTTCCAAGCACGTTCCTGCTTCAATTTGCTATCAGCATAGAAGCTTCGCCCACTCGCAAGGAGCGTAACATTTTCTGCCAAAACATGAGGACTGCGATAGCCCTTCCCGGCCGAAGCCCTCAGTGTCAGCTGCGACCACGGCGAGTATTTCACATGAAGTCTTGGAGTAACAAACGTGCCATAGACATCCGACCGGTCAAGGCGCAAGCCTGGCATCACGGTCAGTTTGTTGCTCGGCTTATAGGTGTATTGGGCATACAGTCCATAGACGGTTTCAGACGGAGAGTCCGCCTTGAACAGGTTGTCGCTCACGGTTTCTTTATAATTATCGTGATTGAGAGAGACACCCGCTGCCAGACCGTGTCCGCTTGTTATGTCGGTTTCAAACATGAGCTGCACATAGCCGTTAAGTTGACGCACGTCATACAGGTTGCGGCCAAAGCGGTAGCCGGCATCGTGCCAAGAGCCATGCATCATCAAAGCCACACTGGAGTTGTGGTCGTCTTGAAACATCAAGGCATTCTTCCACTGTCCCTCATAACGGTCGGTCTTTATGTTGATGCCATAGTGCGGTGACGCATGCATGCCCGAACTATGGCCGCTCATTCCGCTCGTGCGCTCGTCTCGAAGTCCTCTTACGGAAAGTTGTGAGACAAACTCCGGGGTTATGTATGCCCATCTGTGCATCAGGTTATATTGGCGAATCTTGGGCATGTCCATAAAGCTGTCTCCGTTGCCATCGTGGTCGCGCTGTCTGTTTTCAAAGTGGAGCAACAGGCTGGCAGACAACTTGTCGTTGAGATGAATGTTAGCATCGGCGTTGGCCTCTAATTTGGTCTGCGAATCAAAATACATGTTCCCGTTCACCTCGTCGTCAGATTGTGGTTTTTTAAATTCCACGTTAATCTGCCCTGTAATACTCTCATAGCCGTTTTTTACGCTTGACGCTCCTTTTGATACCTGAACAGACTGCATCCACGGCCCTGGCACAAACCCAAGACTGTAGGGCTGGGCCGCCCCGCGAAGATTCGGAATGTTTTCCGTCAACATCTGCACGTATGTTCCGTCAAGACCCAGCAGTTTAATCTGCCTCGCACCGGTGGCCGCATCGCTGTAGCTCACGTCAACCGAGGGGTTGGCGGTAAAAGCCTCGCCCAGATTACAGCAAGCGGCACGCCGCAACTGCCCCAAACCAATCATTTCTGTGTTTTCGGTACGTAGCTTTGATTTTACCCCACCGGCAGCCCTGACCCCCACAGCCTTCAGTTCGTGGGTAACACCGACACTGTCGGTCTGGGCTGCTAAGAAGGCAGGCATAAGAAGCATGGCGAAAATGAGTTTTGTTGCTTTTTCCATCGTTTTTGACGCGAAGTTACGCACATCACCCTTTCTGCCGCTTACATAATTATGGGAAATACTTACAGGCTGTCTATCGGTAGCCTTTTCAAGCCGTGAATATCTTTTCTGAAGCTTGCAGGCGAAAGCCCCGTTTCGCGTTTAAACTGCGAGCTGAAATGCGCCGGACTACTGTAACCCAGCTCGAAAGCGATTTCCTTTGCGCTTTTCTGTCCATAGCAGAGCAACTCCTTAGCATACTCCACGCGTTGCATTATGCTGTAGCGTTCAATCGTGATGCCACAGGTTTCAGAGAACAGCTTGCTCAAAGAACTGTAATCTCTGAGCAACAGCCCTTGGAGGTAGTCTGACAATGCGGTTCGTTCACCCGTTGTCCTAACCCAAGCCAACACACCGCGCTTCAAGGCGTCCACTGTGACGGCCTGACTGTCTTCAAGCAGTTCGAAGCCATTCTCAAGCATGGCTCGGCCAATAGCCTCCATGCGATTATGGTCAAGGCTGTCTTCCAATACTGCCTCGCCAAGCTCCACGTTGCTCACGCGGCAGCCCATTTCTGCAAGCAGCCGCCTTACAGCCGCCACACAACGTGGGCACACCATGTTTTTAATGCGAATTGTCGTCATATTGGTCTTTAAAAGCAAAAAACCGCATCGGCTCCTTGTGGGAACCAATGCAGTTTAGGTTTGTGTTCTGTTTGGTTATCATAAAAATGTTTTCCTTTGAGTCGTTTCCCTATCTGTCTGCACAGATAAGGAAGATGGCGGGAATCTTCTTCAAGTCGGGCATAGAGTTCAAGGCACTGCGCCACTGTTTGATGGGCATGGTGCGTATGTATTCGTCCTCTCCACATGTGATGCCGGCCGCCACGCATAGCCGTGTGCCTGGATTGAGGGCAGAGATGACTGTCTCTATCATCTTGCGGTTGCGGTAGGGAGTCTCGATAAACATCTGTGTTTGGCCACTGGCTGCCGAAACGGCCTCCATGCGCCGCAAGGCTGCTGTGCGGTCATGTGTGTCGATTGGGAGATAGCCGTGAAAGGCAAAGTTCTGACCGTTGAAGCCGCTTGCCATCAACGACATTATTATGGAAGATGGGCCTACCAGCGGCACCACCTTCATTCCTTCACTTTGGGCAATGGCCACAACATCGGCACCGGGGTCGGCAACAGCAGGGCAGCCTGCCTCGGAAATTACGCCCATGTCCTCACCCTTGCGCAGGGGTTCCAGATATTGGCTAAAAATGGCCCGGTCGGCATGTTTGCCCATGGGGTAGAATGTGAGTTGGTCTATATCAATGGATTTATCCACCTGCTTGAGGAAACGGCGTGCCGTGCGCACCTCCTCCACGATGAAGTGACGTATTGGCATGATGACATCATGGTTATAGGAGGGAAGCACCTGTTCTACGGGCGTGTTGCCCAGTGTTACCGGTATAAGATATAGGGCCGCCATTTATTTCAGATTGCTCATGAAGAAATCGGTTATACGCTTAAACAGATGCTGACGTGTGTTGCCGCCATAGATGCTGTGGTTGCGGTTGGTATAGAGCTGCATTTCAAACTGCTTGTCAGCCTGCACCAACGCTTCGGTGTATTCATAGGTGTTGCGCACATGCACGTTGTCGTCTGCCAGTCCGTGGCAAATCAGCAGATTGCCATGAAGTTTGGAGACACGGGCTATGCAGTCGTCGTCGTAACCTGAATTTTCTTGAGGCGTGCGCATATACCGCTCTGTATATACAGTGTCGTAATAGCGCCAGCTTGTAGGAGGGGCTACCGCCACCCCGCATCTGAACACTCCCCTGCCTTCGCTCATGCTCATGATGGTATTGAAACCACCGAAGCTCCAGCCCCAAATGGCGATGCGCTCCTTGTCAACATAAGGCTGGTTGCCGAGCCAGATGGCGGCCTCGACCTGGTCGTGAGACTCAAGCTGTCCGAGGTGCAGATAGGTGCATTTCTCAAAGTCTGCACCGCGACCGCCAGTGCCGCGACCGTCAACAGTGACGCAGATAAAGCCCTGACTGCACAGATATGCCTCATAGGAGCCGCCTGCCCCGTTGGAACCTGCCCCCCAGGAGTCTTGCACCGATTGCGAACCAGGACCGGAATACTGATGCATTATGACGGGGTACTTCTTAGAGGGGTCAAAGTTGGCTGGTTTCATCATCCAGCCATTAAGCTCGATGCCATCAGCGGTCTTGAGCGTAAACATTTCCTTTACAGGCATGTTATACTTCGCTACACGTTCACGCAGTTTGGAATTGTCGATGAGGGTCTTGAGCACTTTGCCGGTGTTGTCGCGCAAGGTGGTGACCTGTGGGGTGGTCATGTTGGAATATACGTTGATGAAGTATTTCATCGAGGTGCTGAACGTTGCGGAGTTGCTGCCCAACTCTGTAGACAACTTGCGGGTCTTGCCTTTCAGGTCGGTGGCATAGACGGCAGTGCGCGTAGCGTTGCCGTCCTTGGCACTGTAGTAGAATGTTTGGGTCTTGGGCTCGTAGCCATAGAAATCGCCCACCTCACACGGTTGGTCGGTAATTTGCCTGAGCATCTGGCCTGTGGACGAATACCAGTAGAGCTGGCGCTGTCCGGACCTGTCGCTCTGTAGTACGAAGTTATCTCCGTAGAACTTCAGCTGCAGATAGGCTTCTTCTTTGATGTATCGTTCGTCTTTTTCGGAGAATATCTGTTTGCATACCGTTGAGCGCACATCACCCATATAGATGTTCATCTGGTTCTGATGACGGTTAAGGGTCACTATTGCCAGCCTGTCGGGTGTGTCGGTGAACTTGATGCGCGGAATGTAGCCATCGCTGTCGAGCGGCAATGCCATCTGGCGAGTCACGTGGCTCTTGATGTCGTACGAGAGTACATTGACCTTGGAGTTTCGTTGTCCAGCAATGGGATATTTGTAACTGTAGTCATGAGGATAATCAGCATTGCCTTTGTGTTCGGGCGCCAACCCCTTAAACATCTGCATCTCGTAGAGAGGCACTTGGCTCTCGTCAAAACGCACCCATGCCAGCATTTTGCTGTCAGCACTGAAATCAAAGATGCGGCTGCAGGCAAATTCCTCCTCATAGACCCAATCAGGGATGCCATTAAGCACATAGTTGAATTTTCCGTCAGTGGTTATCTGGCTCTCGCTGTTGTTGAACAGCAGCTTAACCAGAAAAAGGTTGTTGTCGCGCACAAAAGCAACCATATTGCCATCGGGCGAGAACAACGGTTCCTGCTGTGGGCCGTTCTTGGAGAGAGGCTCGAGCGTCTGGTTGTCAACCGAATAGATGTAGTACTCGGCTTTCTTTGAGCGACGGTAGATTTGCTGCGTTTTGGTCTGTATCAGGATGCGCTTTTCATCTGGCGACATGACATATCCGTCTATGCCACGCAGTTCTGCTCCGCGTGCCTTGGAAAGGTCGCAAATCACACCTGTCTCCGCCCCTGTTCGGAACGAATAACGCACAATCTTCTTACGGTCAGGACTGATGCGGGCAAAGTTTTCGCCGTCAGCCAACGGATGTACTCCATATAGCTGTTCAGCATAGAACGCACCACCTACGGCAGTCTTCAAATCAATGTCGACTCCTGCCAACGATGGCAGGCTTGTCACTACTGCATACACAATCGCAATAAAAATTTTTCTCATGTTTATATGTTATTTGTTTTATCTAAATCAAGTTGCACCTTTAAGAATTCTATTTCACAGAACACCTCTAAGATTAAACCCAAATCGGTCATTAGGTCGTAAATTACATCTTTTTAGTTGCTTCTTATTGCCTTTTGTTTTTTATAAGGCATCTGTTGCTTGTTTTTGGCTCAAAATAGCCCGCTATTATTCGCCAAACGACAATCAACATCTGCACTCCTAAAAAACAAAATCCAATAAGTCCCAACGACCGAATTGGCTTAAAATGCCTCGTATGTCACATTCTCCGGCTTCCACTTGTCCTTGGGCGTTTGCTCGCCCTTGGGATAGCCTATGACAATGGTGCAGAAAGGAATGATGTGTTCCGGCATATTCAGAAGTCCAGATATTGCATCGCAGCGTTTCTTGTCAGGATATGTGCCGGTCCACACTGCACCAAGCCCCATGGCATGTGCCTGCAAAAGAATGTTTTCCGTGGCAGCCGACACGTCTTGCGTCCAGAACATGCGCACTATATCCTCCTTCTCGTTTACCATGTTGCCACACACCACGATAGCCAGCGGGGCCTCTTTTGCCATGCCTGCATTGGGTGTCAGTTCGGCTATCTTGTCAAGTGTGTTTCTGTCTCTGATAACCACGAAATGCCATGGCTGGGTGTTGACGGCCGTAGGTGCGGCCATGCCAGCGTGCAGGAGTTTCTCTATCTTGGAATCCTCAACAGGCTTGTCAAGGTAAGACCTCACCGAGGTGCGTCCCATTATGCTGCCATAAACCACATCGGCAGAGTCCGCAACGGGTTTGCCCGCCGTCTCCCCACCAGACGACATTAGTCTTGCCGACACCACTACAAGAGCGACGGCCAATACTACATTCAACAATACTGAAGGTTTCATCATCTGTAACTGCTTTATTTTGATGTCTGACTTAATCTAAACAAAGTGCCCGTTGGACACACAAAACGGCAATAGGGGCGTGCCACCACAAACGACAACGCCACAAACACGGTCGCAATGGCAATGGCCACCCACGACGCTGACTGAAAGATGAAAGCGGAGAACGGTTCATAGTCCACCCATCCACTCCACACTCCACTCCATATAAGAAGCACCAAGAAGGCCCACAACACCTGCCGGAAAATGTCCAGACGTTGCACAGTGCGTCGCTTCATAGTAAACTTGTAGTTCACTGTTCTGCCTGCCAACTGCTGCAACGAGCCCAAGGGGCACACAAAAGTGCAGTAATGGTGCTTCTTGTCAAACAGCGGATAGACAAACGCTGTGAACAGCATGACCAATCCTATTGCAGAAGTCGTCAACACTATGCCATGAGCCGCATAACCTATCATGGAGGAATATGACAGAAAGGCACCGCACCACAGGCCAAGCACGCCCACGTTGAGTATCTGCTGGCATACGAGATACCACCTCTTTCTTACAAACAAAGGCAGTACTGCCGCCATCAACACAACAACAAGTCCAAGCATGTTCTTCAACGATGCGTCAAACGCCCCATAACGGTCTACGCTCGAACTGCCAGATGATTGCGCCAACTTGCGGTTGGCATAATCAATACCGCATTCCATGTTGCCGATGATAGCATTTGACGAATATGTCGCCCCAGACACTGCATCAACCTGCATCTGACGCGCCTCACCAAGCGTCTTGCCTTTCCACTTGTCCAACAAGACTGACGCTCTGCCAAAAAACTCCTTTGACTCGGCATTGTCCAGTGCCTTGACATTGACAATTCTATTGTTCTTGACGTAGATTTCAAGCGGCACCTTGCCAGCAAAGCCACTGATATCCGCTGCCAATTCTGTCGTGTTTACCACACAAGTGCCGTCTGCCATAATGCGGAGCGTGTCGGAGTCCGTTTTCCGAACTTCCTCCGCAACGCCGCCAAGACGATACCCCAACAGCTCTCCTTGACTTACCATTGCCAATGAGAACACTACCAACAGGCAGACCACAAGGGTTGCCACCCGTTGCATTATGCCTTTACTTCTCACCTTAAATTGTGCCTTGGAGTTTCTGTTCTTCTGATTTGTTGTCATTTATATGCAAAATTACAGATATTCGTTTACAACGGCAAACGAATAATCGCCGCTTTTTGTTTTTTTTGCCGCCCGTTACATTTTTTAGCTCAATTCGGTCGTTAGGACTTATTGACCGATTTGAGTTTAGCTCAATTTTCTTCCTACATCATGTTTCTGTCTGCTTTTTGCCCATTTTCGATGGGAAGAAGTTCCATATTCAACGCTGTACGTAAAAAAAACAGCCGAAAGAATGCCTAACGGCTCTTTCGGCTGTTTATCTTTTACGGACAGAATATACAGTTATGCCTCGTCCTCCTTATTGGCGGCAATGAGTTCGTCCTGTATGTTGGTCGGAACAAGCTCATAGCTTGCGAACTTCATCGTAAAGCTTGCGCGGCTACCAGTTATTGAGCTCAACGAAGTGGAATAGTTTGCCAACTCGGCCAATGGTACCTTGGCAGACAGACGCTGTATAGCTCCCTCCGATGACATACCCATGATGAGTCCCCTGCGACCTTGCAAGTCGCTCATCACATCGCCCATATAGTCGGCCGGCACAAGTATTTCAACATCATATATTGGCTCCAAAATCTTGGGCCCGGCCTCACGGAACGCTTGACTGAAAGCATTGCGCGCCGCAAGCATAAAGCTTATTTCGTTAGAATCAACAGGGTGCATCTTACCGTCATAGACAATCACACGCACATCGCGAGCATAGGAGCCAGTCAGAGGACCGCGCTCCATACGTTCGAGCACACCCTTCAGAATGGCCGGCATAAAGCGTGTGTCAATAGCACCGCCCACCACAGAGTTTATAAAAACCAGCTTGCCACCCCATTCGAGGTTAATTTCGTCAGTGCTGCGAGGAGTGATGCGATACTCCTGCCCACCAAAGCGATAGATGCTCGGAGCCGACATGCCCTCCGTGTATGGTTCTACAATCATGTGGACTTCACCAAACTGCCCTGCGCCACCCGACTGTTTCTTGTGGCGATAGTCCGCACGGGCGGCCTTGGTGATGGTCTCACGATAAGGTATGCGCTGAGGCATCAGCTCCACCTGAATCTTGTCGAGGTTTTCAAGACGCCATTTCAGTGTGCGAATATGGAACTCGCCCTGACCCTTTATCAGAGTCTGCCGCAATTCCTTGCTTTGCTCCACCACCCATGTCGGGTCTTCCTGCACCATGCGATATACGGCCGCCATCATCTTCTCATTGTCGCTTTCTGCAACAGGCTTGATGGCACGAATGTATTTCGGGTCTGGGAACTTGATAAAATCAAACTTGTTGTCGCAGTTCTTGTCGTTGAGCGTGTCACCCGTCTTGACATCTTTAAGTTTTACAGCACATCCGATATCACCAGCCTCCATCTTGTCTACTTTGAAGCGCTGGGCACCAGCACAAGCAAAGAGTTGTCCAAGACGTTCCTTGCCGCCACGATTGGCATTAGTAAGGTCCATGCCCTCCGTAACCGTACCGCTCATCACCTTGAAATACTGCACCTCACCGATATGGGGTTCCATGGCCGTCTTAAAGAAGAACAGGCTCACAGGACCATTGGCATCGGGTGCCACAGCCTCACCAGCTGTGTTTTCAACCGGTGGCATTTCATCAACAAACGGCACCACATTGCCCAAGAACTCCATCATACGGTTTACACCCATATCCTTGCCTGCACACACAAGGAACACAGGGTAGATGCCGCGCGCCACAAGACCCTTGCGGATTCCCTCGCGCATTTCGTCTTCGGTGAGCTCTTCGCTTTCGAAGAACTTCTCCATCAGGTTCTCATCATGTTCTGCAGCCGCTTCTACAAGTGCCTTGTGCATCTCAAATGCCTTGTGCATCTCACTCTCAGGGATATCCTCTATGACTGGCTTTCCGCCCTCCGGACCCCAAGAATATTTCTTCATCACAAGCACGTCGATAAACGAGTTGAATTCTGGCCCCTGATTAAGAGGGTACTGCACGGGCACAACTTTCGGACCAAATGTAGTGCGCAACTGTTCCATAATCACATCATAGTCGAAACGCTCGTCGTCTAACTGATTGAGCAGGAATATTACCGGTTTCTGGAGTTTTTCGGTATAGCGGAAATGGTTCTGTGTGCCCACTTCCACACCGCCCTGACCAAGCATTATAACCGTGGTGTCAGTAACATTGAGCGCGGTGAGAGCCGCACCGCAAAAGTCATCAGAACCCGGACAGTCTATGAAGTTCAGTTTCTTTCCATTATACTCGGTATGAAAAACAGTGGCGAAAACGCTATAGCCGTATTCCTGTTCTACGGGAAAATAGTCACTGGCCGTATTCTTGGCAGTTATGCGTCCGCGACGGCTGATAATGCCACTTTCGTATAATAATGACTCGGTAAGGGTTGTCTTACCCACACCGTCATTGCCCATCAGCGCAATGTTCTTGATTTCTTTTGTTTTGTAAGTTTTCATATCGATTATACTTAAAATAAAAATTCTTTTGCCTACAAATATATGCAAACTTTCTCTTACTACATGTTTTTTGGGTGGCAAAATCTGCTTTTTCAATAGCCCCGACTTGGAAATGTTGGCTTTTCATGTTACTTTTGTTACAAAAACAGGGGTTTACCATGACAAATCAAGGCATATACATACACGTTCCATTTTGCAAGAGCCGATGTATCTAT
This sequence comes from uncultured Prevotellaceae bacterium, assembly GCA_900557555.1. GTDB lineage: Bacteria > Bacteroidota > Bacteroidia > Bacteroidales > Bacteroidaceae > UBA6382. Next base: position 21,995 of record USTH01000018.1, read on the forward strand.
TGTGATTTCTTCTCCACCACTTTCGGGGGCTCGATGCAGGACGATTTTGTCTCGGCCGTCAGTTGCGAAGCCAGCTACCGACAACATTATCTGGCACACACTGAGACCGGCTCTGTCTATATCGGGGGCGGCACCCCGTCAGCCCTCAGCGAACGCAACATCGGCAGGCTGCTCTACACTGTTCAAAACCTGTTTGACATAAGCCCCGATGCAGAAATAACCGTTGAGGTAAACCCCAATGATGTCAGACCAAGCCTTATAGAGACGATGAAGAGGAACGGAGTGAACAGAATCAGTATGGGAATACAGTCGTTTAATGACAACATGCTGAGATTTCTGCACCGCCGTCATAGTTCCCAAGAAGCAATAACGGCAATTGACTCCATTATCAGCGGTGGGATTGAAAACATAAGCATTGATTTAATCTACGGTCTGCCAGAACAAACTGTCAATGACTGGGACAGAGATCTCAACATCGCATTCAGTTTGCCCATAAGCCATCTTTCTGCCTATTCACTGATGTTTGAGGATGGCACACGACTTAGCCGTATGCGTGACGATGGCATCATAAAGGAAGCCGATGAGGAAATTAGTCTGCAGATGTTTGGAAATTTGATGCGCAAAGCCAAGGAGGAGTCTTTCGACCATTATGAAATTTCAAATTTTTCACTGCCAGGGAAACAAGCCCGACACAACACAGGCTATTGGACAGGCATGCATTATTTGGGTCTGGGGCCTGGAGCGCACTCCTACAACGGCATCTCTCGCCAACAGAACATCTGCGACCTTAAAGCGTATGTCAAAGCCTACGGTGACACCGCAATCGACCCCTCTGGCATAATGGAGACTGAAACTCTCTCTATGGCACAAAAAAAAGAGGAGGCGTTGCTGACCTCTCTCCGAACGGCACAAGGGCTTGACCTTCATGATTATGCCCTGCGCTTTGGCCAAAAGGCACTCAATGGGTTACTTGAGCGAGCAAAACCGTTCATTAATGACGGCAGATTGCTACCACTCAACCGTCACAACAGTAGTTTTGCAGATGCTGGTCCAACGGGAGAACCAAGCCCCAAGGCACATTCCGACACAACCGCCAACAATTATCTTGCCCTTTCCACAAAAGGGATTTTCGTGTCAGACTATATCATTACCTCGCTGTTTGAATAGAGCGACATATTTTTCCGTTCAGTCAAAACCGAGCCTGACCACACGTTTGCTGATATAGTGCACCGGATACCACGAAACGAGGAAAGAAGCTGCGATTACCGTAACAAGCACCACAAGCACATCGACAGGATCAACCTGCACTGGGTAGGCATCAACGATAAAGGCACCGACTTTGTCTCCGAGTTTCAAGATGCCAAACTGCTGCTGTGCCAGACAAAGCGCCAATCCCACCGCAATGCCCAAAAAGGCTCCGGTCAAGCTTATCATACGCCCCTCAAGCAAGAAGATGCTGCGAATCTGCTTGTCGGTCGCCCCAAGGTTGCGCAATGTGTTCACATCTTGCTTCTTGTCAATGACAAGCATACTCAGAGAACCTACAATATTCATGCAGGCAATGAATAGTATAAATGTAAGAAAAATATAGGCCACATACTTCTCCACCTTCATAATACGAAACACGTCCTCTTGCTGCTCATAGCGGTCTGCCACCTTAAACTTTGCGCCGAGTGCAGCTTGTATCATGTCTTTGGCCTTGGCAACCGTATAACCGTCTGCCACCTTTATCTCCAGAGCGGATATACGTCCCTCCTTGTCAAACATGCGTTGGGCAAACCCTAACGAACACAACAAATAGTCTTGGTCGTATTTCTTCTGCCCTACAGAAAACACCACTCCAGGTGAATTAAGTTCGTCCATGTTGAAATTCTCGTCGGGCGACAAAAGGTTGACACGAGCTCCTTTTGCCGGTGTATATATCTGAAGGGGGTCTATATAATGGGAGTCCATTCCAAGACTGACAGCCAGGCGCATTCCAGGCACGCCATATTCCATCACATCGGCATGCAGCTTGAAATATCCCTGACCGTAAAGGATGTGGGCAATGTTAGTGGTGTTTATGAAATTGTCGTCAACACCTTTCAGAACAACCATAGCCTGCCGACCGTTATACATGGCAAGCGCCCGGTCTTCCAATGTGGCAGATGCCGCCTTCACGCATGGCAGCTTTCGCACATGAGCCAACGACGCCTCACTGTCAGAGAACGTCTTCCCCTCCACAGGCATCACCTTAAGTTCGGGGTCAAGGGCAGTGAACAACGAGGCCACCAAAGAGTGAAAGCCGTTAAATACCGACAGTGTGCACACCAACGCCATTGTGGCCACGGCCACCCCCAACACAGAAATGAGGGATATGACATTGATTGCATGGTGGCTCTTTTTGGCAAACAAATATCTGCGGGCAATGTAGAAAGGAAACGACATCTATACAACAACCTTTACATTAAGTCATGACAATAGCCGTTGGTCACTTTTTAAGAAGCTCGTCAATATGGCTCATATAATCTATCGTGTCGTCTACGAAGAAGCGGAGTTCTGGAATAATTCTCAGTTGGTGGCGCAGACGACAACCAAGATCATAGCGCACCGTGCGCAAGTTTGCGGTTATGTTGCCGACTATCTCCTCGCCCTTTTCTGACGGAAAGATGCTGAGATAGACATTACAATAGCTGAGATCCGGCGACACACGGCAACCGCTGACAGTAACCATAACCCCCTGCATGGCCTTAGCCTGAAGCAGAAACATTTCGCCCAACTCCTTCTGGATAAGACGGGCGATTTTCAGTTGTCTTGTAGAATCCATTGTTAGCTTGAATGATATGATTTGTTAATGACTTTTACGGTTTCGCATTGCAACGTAAGCTGTACTGCTCATACCGCAGGAGTGAGTCTCTCAGCACAGCCGGCTGCCGGGCTTAACCTCTTTTGCGGTGGTGGCAAGACTGATGTTGCCGTCCCAGTTCTCTGCACTTAGAATCATGCCCTCACTGACCAACCCGTTCTTAAACTCACGCGGTGCAAGATTGGCGACAAAAAGCACTTGCTTGCCAACGAGTTGTTCCGGCTCATACCATTGGGCTATACCACTAATAATTGTGCGGTTTTCAAGTCCGTCAGCAATGGTGAACTTAAGAAGTTTTTTCATCTTAGGCACACGTTCGCACGCCAACACAGTTCCCACACGGATGTCGACTTTCTGGAAATCATCAAAAGAGACCGTTTCTTTTATAGGAGCAGTTTGGTATTCTGCCTCCATGTTTGTCTTAATGGTGTTTTGCAGTTTTTCCATCTGCGCCTGAATAACCTCATCCTCAATCTTACTGAACAGCAGAGAGGGCTTGGGCAGCTTTCTGCCTGTAGGCAGCAACTCTGTCGAACCAAGCTGCTCCCAGTTAAATTGCTCCATGCCTATCATGTTGCGAAGCCTCTTGCTGCTGAAAGGCAGGAATGGCTCAAACGCTATCGCCAAATTCGCAGTGAGTTGCAAAGATATATATATAATGGTCTTGACGCGCTCAGGATCTGTCTTGATGAGTTTCCAAGGTTCGGAATCTGCAATGTATTTGTTACCTATTCGAGCGAGATTCATGGCCTCTTTTTGTGCATCGCGGAACTTGAAGTTCTCCAAGAGTTCTTCAAGTCTCATCTTTATTCCTGCAAACTCACCGAATGTGGCACTGTCGAAGTCTGTCAGCTCTCCACATTCAGGCACAACGCCATCATAGTATTTCTGGGTAAGCTGAAGGGCTCTGTTCACAAAGTTACCGTAGACTGCAACCAACTCATTGTTGCATCTGGCCTGATAGTCTGCCCATGTAAAGTCGTTGTCCTTGGTCTCTGGGGCATTGGCTGTCAGCACATAGCGGAGTTCGTCCTGTCGTCCGGGTATCTCCTGAAGATATTCATGAAGCCAAACAGCATAATTTTTGGATGTTGAAATCTTGTTGCCCTCAAGGTTGAGAAATTCGTTGCTGGGCACATTGTCAGGCAGTATGTAGTCACCGTGAGCCTTCAGCATTGCGGGGAACACAATGCAGTGGAACACTATGTTGTCTTTGCCGATAAAGTGAACAAGTCGAGTATCCGGATCCTTCCACCATGTTTCCCAAGAGCCAAGTTCCGGGTGGGCGTCACAGAGTTCCTTGGTGTTAGAGATATAGCCTATCGGGGCGTCAAACCACACATACAGCACCTTGCCCTCAGCACCTTCCACCGGCACTGGTATGCCCCAGTCGAGGTCTCTGGTCACTGCCCGCGGATGCAAGCCACTGTCGAGCCAGCTCTTGCACTGTCCATACACATTGGGGCGCCATTCCTTGTGCTCATCCAATATCCAGTGTTCCAACCAGTTCTGATATTGGTCGAGCGGCAAATACCAATGCTTGGTAGCCTTGCGCACCAAGGGGTTGCCCGTTTCTGCATTGTATGGGTTGATTAGTTCTTCTGGCGAAAGCGTAGCACCACACTTCTCACACTGGTCACCATAGGCATCAGCGGCATGACAACGCGGACACTCACCGCGGATATTGCGGTCTGTCAGAAAATGCTGGGTCTGTTCATCATAGAACTGTTCTGACACTTTTTCCACGAACTTGCCTTCGTCATAAAGCTTACGGAAGAAGTCGCTCGCCAATTTGTGATGGGTAGCACTTGTCGTGCGACTGTATATGTCGAACGATATGCCAAACTTTTCAAAAGAGTCCTTAATCAGTGTGTGATAACGGTCCACCACCTGCTGAACACTGATGCCCTCCTTGCGGGCACGTATAGTTACAGGAACACCATGCTCATCGCTTCCACCGATAAAAAGTACAGGCCTGCCCTTGAGGCGCAAATAGCGTACATAGATGTCGGCTGGCACATACACTCCTGCCAGATGACCAATGTGTACAGGGCCGTTGGCATAAGGCAGTGCCGAAGTCACTGTAGTTCTTTTGAATTGCTTGTTCATTGAAATAATACGTATATTGTTTTATGATGTGCAAAATTACTAAAAGCATTTCATTTTTCAAACACTGACCTGATGAAATACGGTGTTGCACAACCGAATGAGAACATTTTTCCCGTCTGACAATGTGTGGTTTTTCACTTTTTAGCACTACCTTTGCCCAACTTATGAAACGACGTAATCATACTTTCGACTTTTTGTGTGGTCTATGCATCATTCGCATGGTGATGCTGCACGCCTTTCAATTTACGGGATTCAATCGGGAATATTGGTGGAAAGAGGTAATGGGCTGGAGCTTCTACCTGATGTGCTTCTTCTTTTTCAAGGCCGGTTATTTCAACCGTTCGGTAGGAGGCCCCACACTTCCATACATCAAAGACCGCACCAGACGACTGCTGGTGCCATATATCACCTGCGGCATGATTGGGGTGGCGCTCTTTTGGTTTTTTATGCCGTTGCTCGACAGCAAGTTTTCCACCAACCCCATAAAGTTTCTGTGGGTTCACATCTGGAGGGTCAGCGACTTCTACGGCAATGCACCGATGTGGTTTCTTCTCTCGTTCTACGTTACTTACATTTTTGTACATTTCATCGAGAAAAACAAGTATCTCAGGCTCACCACAATCTCATTTCCTCTGATAGGATATGTGCTCTACACTTGGGGCAATCCGCTATGGCTCAACCTCAACAATGTGTTCATGGGTGTGTTTTTCTTTTACTTAGGTCACTACTGGCATCTGCTTGTTGCACGTCTCGGACGCAGGCGCATGCTTATCCTCTCGGCCACTCTTGTTGCCATGTTTGCCATCGGAAACACCCTATGGCACGGGGTTTACACCATGCACTCCAACGACTTCACAGGCAATCCGTGGGGCGCCGTATTCAATACCATACTCATAGTGTGCGGGCTGTCTGGCCTGCTCATCTCACTTCAGATGCCGCGCATTCCATTTGTTAACTTCATCGGAGAGCATTCAATGGTTTACTTCGTGCTACATTTCCCCATCTTATTTTTTGTCAAAAACCTCAACCTCTATTACGGCCACTCAATGGTAGGACGCATCAACGATGTAATTCTATCGATGATATTGGTGTTTGGCATCTGTTCATGGCTTGTGCCTTACTTCGAAAGAGTGCCGTGGCTCAGCGGCCGATGGAAGAAAAAGCAAGCGAAAGTGCCACAACCGACCACTCCAGACTCCACAAATTAGCATCATAACAATCATGAACAACAACCGGATTATCTTTGCCGACTATATACGCGTCACAGCGTGCTTCCTTGTTATGCTGGTGCATTCCAGCGAAGGCTTTTACGCCGCCAACGCATCCGGGCTTGCAGGCAACGTGTCAATGGTAGCCAACGAGGCTAACCGTTTCTGGGTCTCATTCTACGATGGCTTTCTCGGCCGCATCAGCGTGCCGCTGTTTATGATAGTGAGCGCATTTTTGCTTGTGCCCCTCAAATCCGGTGTCAGCATGGGTGCATTCTACAAGAAACGCGCAATGCGCATCTTGCCACCAATGGTAGCCTTCATGCTGCTATATGTCTTTCTTCCACCGCTTTGGGGCCAGATGTCATGGGAGCAAGCAGCCAACGACCTTAAAGCGCTGCCATTTAATTTCCCTTCAATGGCAGGCCACCTGTGGTTTATGTATCCGCTTATCTCGCTTTACCTGATTATGCCTGTCATCTCACCATGGTTAGAGAAAGCTGCGCCAAAAGAAGAACGCATCTTCATCGGGATTTTCGCCATTTCCACCACTGTGCCATGGCTGGTGCGTTTCGTCAGCACTGACCTCTGGGGCTGGTGCTTTTGGAATCCCTACTTCGGCATGTTATACTATTGCTCCGGATATATCGGATATCTGGTGATTGCCCACTACATACGCACACACCTTGATTGGAGCCAAACCCGACGCATGGCAATAGGCTTGCTGTGCTTCATCATCGGCGGAGCTTTCACTGCATGGTCTTTCTGGATAAAGGCTGTACCCCAACATACCATTGAGTCTACCATGATAGAATGGTCATGGGAATTCTGCACTCCAAACGTGTTGCTGACCACGTTCGGTGCGTTTCTGATGTTCACATGCATCAAACAAACTAAAGCACCAAGAATTGTCACTGACATTTCAAAATTGACTTTCGGCATGTATCTGATGCACATGTTCTTCTTGAGCAACATTTCTGCATTTTTCATCAATGGCAACCAAGCCGAACCACTAATTCCCGTGTGGCTTGCAATACCATGCACGGCGATACTGAGCTACCTTTGCTGTGCCGCAACAGCAAAGGTCATTTCTTTCATACCTGGCAGCAAATGGCTGATAGGTTAGAGCATGACTCTTGGGTGACGCAATGACAATGTCCAGGAAACAGGGCATAAGCGGCTTTGCGTAGTAGCAAGGAAAGGGTCGTGGCAGGTGGCAGGACGTTGGATACGCATTTGGCACTTAGGGATGTGAGAAAAAACAACTTGCTTGGCTACAGAAGTCTTCACAGAAATATAAGGAGTTACTGCCAGAACATCTAATTGGGTTTGAAATTACAAACCTTAAGAGATCTCTTGCCGTTTATCGTAGAGAAAAGTCAACGTCATCTGCAAATGGGGATATGCAACACGCAGGAATTTGTCACACCAGAATGACAAAACCTGGGTATTGACAGACTACCAGCTTTGGTTAGTTGTGCCAAATCTATCAAGGCAATGTATTTTTCTCTTGTTATTTCTGGGGGAGGCTGTCCGAAAACCTATTAGGATAGCGAACAGCTAATTTGGGTAAAC
>USTH01000019.1 GCA_900557555.1 uncultured Prevotellaceae bacterium
TCCCCAACGGCAATGTGGGCAAGAATGCTTGCCTTGCAGAAGAAGTTTGAGGACAAATTGAACCGTTATCATCCGCTCAAAAGGAACATGATACGTATTGAGGTTTCCCCAACCTCGGAGGAAACGCGAGGTTGGACGATGGAGGACTGGCAGAGGTTGGCGGATGACTTTATCCGTGAGTTTGATGCGGTTGACCTTTCAGCCAAGTCGAAGCGCAAGAGTGCAAAGGCAACCAACCTCAAAGACAGCCAATATGTAGTTGCACTCCATCATGACAGCAAGAGTGGCATTATGCACCTTCACATTGATGCGAACCGCATAGACATAAGGGGCAACGTGAATGATGCCCATTATATCTATGAACGAGCGATGGCTGCAGCCGCCAAGGTTGGGCAACAGCGTGGATGGAAAGATGCACAAGATGTAAGCCGCCAAAATAAGGAAGCGATAACCAATGATTGTCTTTCCGTTTTGGCTAAGATGCCGTACTTTGATTGGGGACTATACACAAAATGTCTCACGCAAATGGGATATGATGTCAAACTGCAATCCGACAATAAAGGACAAGTGCGTGGCTATGCCATCAAGCGTGGTAACTCCATTTACAAGTCCTCGGAGCTTGGCAAAGGTCGTTGTCTGATGCCCTCAAAAATCGAAAGCACTTGGGCAAAACTGCATCATCAAGAATTGGAGAAAACAGTTTCAACTCCAACAAAGAATACCCAACAACCAAAGATTATGACTGTACCCCAACCCATGCCTACTGCGGACAACACTCCAAAGATACGTCACTTCGACTTCTATACGGACGAGTTTCATCATTACCCTGTTGATATTCCTCAGGAGTGTCTGGATATCATCGACAAGAATATAGCTTTGGATGCCGACAATGTGTTTGCCAAGATAGGTGACGTGCAGAAGACAGCCATTCTTCTCTTTGCTGAATACATTGATGCTGCCACAACCATTGCCGTCCAGTCTGGCGGTGGCGGAGGTGGTGCAACCTCTGGTTGGGGACGAGACAAGGACGAGGATGAACTGTCTTGGGCGTATCGTTGCGCTATGATGGCTAATCGACTGTGCAGACCTCGCAAGAAGCAAGGGTATGGCAGATAACCGAATGTTCAACCAACAGGACTGATATTATGCCAATAGGTAAAAGTAAAATCTCAGATATGGATTTCGGTTCTTTCGAGAATACGATTGACAAAAACATTGAAACGGACAAGGCTTCTGACAAATTTGACCAACAACTTCAAGCCTACAAGGATGCTGGCAATAGTTTGACTTTGGCAAAAAGTGGCGTTGAAATGGCTACTGCTTCCATGCATGAAGCAAAAGACAAATTGAGTGAAGCCTCAGATAAAGCGAATACTGTCACCAAAGCTATTGAAGCCTACATCGGCAAAGTAAAAGACATAACTGTCAAAGCTAAGGTTGATGATGCCGATATGGAACAGGCAATCAACAACAGGAAGAAACTCGTTGAGGATGAGTCCAAACTTCTTGAAGACCACCGAAAGGCGAATAAGGAAATCCTCACTCGCCATTTCTATGATATGTCTAATATGATGTCAAGAAATGAAGGAGTTTGGTTGTCAAACGGTTGGGTAAAGACTTTGCTTTGGATATTCTTGCCGTGTTTCCTTTATACGGTCATTTCGATTGTTTATTTTGTTGCATCATACATAGACAAGTAAGCGGAGGATGGGGTGATTTGAGTTCACCTCATCCCCTTTAGACTGTCAATTCTTAATATCATCAAATGGTAAAGAATTGAATTTATCAAAATCAGAGTTGAATAATTTATCTTGTATCACACGATACTTTTCGAACTCTGACTCTGCAAAGCTCTTGGCAAATTCAGCAGAAACCTTTCCTGCATCATGTAATACGGCATCACCTCCAGCTTCAAGAATAATATCAATACGTTTAGCCCAATCTTCCATAGTCATTGGTATATGTCGATTTGCCATACGTTCAGCTAAATCAAGTACAGAGTTGACAAGTTTTCCCATATCTTCAAGTTCCACTTGTTTTAGATAGTTTTTGGCGATACTTACATCTGGCTTGACGATTTTACCATCAGGTGCATTTTCCCAAGTAGTCAATCCCATGTGTTCTTTCTCTGCATTGGCTCTTTCAACAATAAGTTCTGCTGCTGTATGCCCATGCACTGCATAATGCATCTTATTCTGAACTTTTTTATAGAACAAACGTGTGGTAGGTGCATCCTTATTGTAGTCAACAGCTGTAGCATATATATCCGTGAGCTTTTGGTAAAATCTTCGTTCACTCAATCTAATCTCACGTATCTCTGCCAGCAAATGCTCAAAGTAGTCCTCACCGATAAACGAGCCGTTCTCCATACGCTTCTTGTCTATGATATAGCCCCGAAGAGAGAACTGCCTAATGACATAGGTGCACCATTGGCGAAACTGTGTGGCACGGATGGAGTTGACTCGATAGCCCACCGAAATGATTGCATCAAGGTTGTAGAACAGCGTGTTGCGTCGCACCTCTCTCACACCTTCCTGTTGAACTACCGAGATTTTCTCGGTAGTTGCCTCCTTGTTCAATTCATTTGTGTCATATATGTTTTTCAGATGCAAACCGATGTTATCTGCGGAGCAGTCAAAGAGCATAGCCATGGCCTTTTGGGTAGCCCACACTGTTTCATCTTTGTATAGCACTTGTATGCCTTGTTCCTTACCTTCTGCCACGAAAGTCAGGAATTCCATCGTACTGTTTCGTATTTCAAATTTCTTTGCCATTGCTTATTCCTTTTTTATGGACTGGTTGACACGTTTATTCACGTATGTTGTTTGTTTACCAAAAGGAAAGTGTGCTTTTAATCAGATTGTTTCTATCTTGTCAAATATGAACAAGAAGATTACTTTTTAAATTTCTTGCCACGGCGTATATAAACCTGTCCTTTCTGTGGCATGTCAATGATGCGACCGTTGAGATCATAGCATACATCCGATGACGGAGATAGCAAGTAGTCAAGATTGTCCGTCACAGACTTGACGTCTGTAAGGAAGTCTGTTGGTTCGATATACCAGAATGATGCGGCATTGCCAGAAGGCGAAGCTGCCAGCCAAGGTACAATACGCACATTGTCATTTGAGAGGTGCAGATAGGAATAAGTGTTGTTGGTAGGGTTCGTACACTGTATGTTGCTAAGCCCCTGCGTGTTGCTTGAAACACGGAACACCCCAGCACCATCTTTTGTAGTAGTAAGCACCGACCGTTTTTCGACATCAAGGGTTGGACCAACCATGCTCTGCTCAAAAGCCTTGTTTATGAGGAAAAATGTTTTTGTACCGTCTGCAGCCTGTTCGAAACGCCAAAGAGCCTTATCGGTATTTGAATTAGTACTTGTGCCGAGTTCAGCTGCTGTGTTTGCATTAAGCAGGTAGTTTCCTGAGCCACGTCCGAAATTGCGTATGAGGTAATAGCGTCCTTCGTCAACTTCTACACGCGGAGCCATAGAAATGGCACGATTCAGAGCCTCGTATTTCTGACGTGAAGGCTGATTGGAATAATCCTGATAGGCATCATTTACAAGACTTGCGGCCTCGGCTGTATATTGACCTACAAAAGTGCCGACATTCCCGCCAGAAGTCATATCGTCAACCATTTTCTTTACACCAAGTGCGGTCAGACTGTCGCCATCAACATTCGGGTTGTAGGTGTAAGCAGAGTCTGTAATCTGCTCTATAGAGTAATTCTTATAGACAATGTTATAACCGCCACCCGAAGTGCCATAGGTATCTTCTTCATAAATGAAACCGATAGTATTGTTCTTCTGCCATGTCATGCTGCTATAAGCACTGCTGATATAAGAGCTCTGATGACGACCGTCCCAATTCTTGGCAATAGAATCTGGAGTGCGATAGTCTGACAGCGTTTCCAACTCCTTGTAATAGATACCAACATTGGTGCGTCCGCTTCCAAACGGCAAGCTCTGTAGGAGCAGGAACATGTTCTTGTTATCTACCTTGCGGGTTACAGGCACAAGCATGACTTCACCATTGCAAGCATTAGAGATGGCAGTGACGCCATTATTGCTGCTACCGGAGAAGGCCACTTGTCCCCAGCTACCTTCCGCTTTCTCTGTATCAACAAATGTAAAGATGTTGAAATTGCGTCCGCCGTAACAACGGCTTGAAAGGAGAACGCTACCATCTGGCAACTCCTCGGCCTTTGGTTCATCGCCACCTGGCACTGGACTATAGTCGCAACCTCCGAGGAACTCCCAAGTCTCACCGAAGTCATCGGAATAGAGCGCCCAGTTGGCGGTTTCACTGCTGCCCTGACGACAACTGCTACCAACACAGTAGAGTCTATAGTACTTGCCCACTTTAGTCTTGGTACTCTGACATATCTTGCCGCCACCTACAAACCACCCACGTATTGGCCCATAGACACTATTGTCAAACTTGGAATAGACAAACTTCTCATCGATATAATCTGGACCAGTCCACGTTTCTCCATTATCATTGCTGTACCAACGCGCCCATCCTAAATGATTGTTGCGAGTACCGCTAAAGAAGCCTGGAGTGCCAGAACATGAAGTTATTAACATGCGAGAACTTTCTCTGTCGCCCACGATGCAGGGGTCACCAAAGCCTGTTTCCTGATGTCCGACGGCAATTTTGTTGTCGCCAGTCATTACAGCAGGCTTAATAATCTCATCCCACGTCTTGCCATGGTCACGACTGCGACGAATGTGGAGGTCTATTCTGCCGCTACCGATATCTGCACGGCTGAAACGGTAATCTGCCACTGCGACAACAGTTCCATCATAAGCGGTGGCTATAGCTGGAATACGGTAAGGTATTGCCCCCGTTGTCTTTGTGGGGAAGACCTCAAACTGCGGTTCGGCAGGTCTGGTGGCCTTGCGTACAGTAACGAGGAAGTCTGTGATATCTATGCCTGCATTTGCACCTGCCAGTTGGAATGAAGTTGTCGTTTCATTGATATCCTGACAGTTTACATTCTGCACGTCAGACCTTGATACATACTCGTTTCCAGAGGCATCAGTAAGAGTTACGGCAACATCTCCCGACTTGGCAAAGCCAAAACTATAGGAATTAATAATGTAGCCTGCTCCTGCAGTTATGGTATATTTTTGTGGATTGTTCACACCACGGTAAGCTTGAATGCGAGTGCTATTTGAATTTGATACATGCATGTTGTTACGTCCTGCATCAAGAACGAGTTTGGGTTCAACAGCTGTTGAAGTCCAAGTTTGTGCATATGTGCCGCCAGAGGACGTAAACGAGCCCTTACTCATGTTTACCGCCATGGTACGCTGTGCCCATTTCCACTGTATGCTACTGCCAGCATCTTTGCCCGTACTCCAAAAAGCAAACTTGCCGTTTCGATTGTTCACTTTGTTGTTTTCGTAACCTTTTTCATACATATAATAAGCCTCAACATTAGCGCCCAAATCTGTGCTTGGGGCAAATTGCCACTTGGCTATGTAATCTGCAGGAATATTGTTTTTATCAACCATTACAGGATATGACTCTCCGCCCGTTGTACCGAGCATAGCCACTGGAGCAGCAAGCACTTTGCCCGGACCAGCATCTTTATTATAAATGGTGTATCCGTCCGCGTCATTGCCCATGCGATACCAAAGGTCGGCATCAGAATATTCAGTCTTGGTTGAGGAAAGTGAGATATACGACTCTGTGCCGTTGTTGCTGATATAGAGCCCAGCAGCACCTATTTGCATAGTATACCAATCTATGTCTGTTTCCCAATCAACATTGAGTGATGCGTCATAAATCTCACCATCATTGTTTTCTGTAACATCACCTAAGGTATAGACGTTAGAGAACTTATCGTTATAACCTAAGGTTCCTGCACCCCACTTGTTCCATGAGCCGTCAGCGTTCTGCACAAATGTTCCAGCCGAAGTGCCATCGGCACGTTTGGCAGTCAGCATCTTGCCACCAGCCATTACCGAAACGTCAGTCAGTTTAAAGCAACAATATATAGAGTCAAACTCCTCTATAAGCCCGGAATTACCGTTATAGCCACTGTCATTGCCCTTCCAGACCAAGTACATGTCCGTTGCCACATTCTTGAATGCATAGATGTTGGCACCCTTTTTTATAGCCACAAACTTGGCTCTGCTACCATAACTTTTTGAAGCCAGAGCATTACTTGCACCAATCATAAGGGTAGCATTGTCTGCATAAAGCGGATAGCAAACACCGCTCTTTTGGCGATTGGTTATGGTATAAATACGACCATCTTCAATGACAGAAGCACCAGCCTGTGCCTTGCCTCTGACAATTTGAATTGGCGTAGGCTCTTCTTTCACGGCTACGTCTGTAACGTCAGTGAGAAGCCACTGGCAACCAGTGTCAGTGCGGTCTTGCGCATTGGTGCCACTGGTAAACCAATTGTAGACAGGATAACTACTCAACGTTGTAGCATTGAGTTGGCAAGTATTTGCACTGTGAATGATATACAATCCCAGATTGTCCGCATATTCCACAGTCCAACCTGCATTGGGAACAGTTTCTGTCAGCATGATTTGCTTGTTGTATTGCGCAGAAGGATCCATATAGGCCTCTGTTCCCACATTCTTTATATTAAATGTTCCGTCAGAACGGCTTTCAAAAGTCCAGCGGAATGAAGCATAGCCAGGATTATTGACAGCAGAACTAACAGAACCACCATTTGCATAAGCGAACAAGCCACTTCGGAACGGGGTGTTAAGCGTGAACTGTCTGTTTGCAACATTAGCTGCCGTAGGAGTATTTATGTCTTTCTTGAGTTGTGTCATCAAAGAATTTAGTTCTTTAGCTTTAGCCAGAATGTCAGACAATGCTACATTGTCACCAGAAAGCAAGGCTTCAGTCTCAGACACTTTTGCAAGAAGACCTGCTACCGCACTTTGACTATACTGACCGATTTCGTCTCCCACCTTGACAGCGTCAGCCGCAATAAGAGCCTTGTTTAGTGCAGTGCGTGCCGTAAATTCGTCCTTAAGATTTTGTGCTTCGTTGTCAGAAATTACCGTACAGCCATCAACAAAGGTTGCCAACTTACGAGCAACAACAATATACCCCATGCCATAGAGATAGTTGCCCGTGAAATATTTTTTATCAGTAACACCATCTGATGTTGCAAGATCTGTATAGATGTCAATGTATGTGAGACGTTCGTCTTCATTGGCCTTACCCTGTAACCACGAATTGAATTCTGTAATACGGTCGTTGGCCGAAGATGTCGGCATAAGGCTAACTAAAGCTATTGGTGTTGAGGGAGCATTTTCCTTTAATTTCTCAACAATAGCAGTGTATTTGGTCTTGACAGCATCGAGATCTGTCGTTCCGTTAATATCTTCTGTGCCAGTATAAAGAATAATCTTAGCGGGGGTTTGGCGCACCACGCCGTTATCACCATTGGCAAAGGCAGCATCTACAAGACGACTTACTGCGTCTATGTTGCCTCCGTATCCCCACCAGGACCCTCGGTTTTTCACATTCTTGTTATTAAGCAGTTCGTTCCACTCTCCATTCTTGACCATTTCGTCACCAAAGAACAAGACATCCGTTGACTTAATTGGCAACACGCTGAAATATGTTGCGCGCATAGCATTGGGACCACTAAGGCCTGCCGTGCTTTGAATGGTCTCGGTGTTGGCTGGATAAGACGGTTCTATCCCGACATAATCTTTAATGGCATCAACCCACACTTTGTAGCCATAGGCCTCAAGGTGCAGTCTGTCAAGAGAATAAGGAGAACCGTTGAGTATTCCTGACATTTTAGAGTACAAGTCCACATATGTAATCTTCTCGTCACCCTCAGCAATAGCCTGAATCAGTTTGTTTGTTGCCTGAATGGTTTTCAGAGTTTTGTACTTTTGGTCGTATGCAGGCAAGATGCTCTGCAAATAGATTTCTGTCTTAGGACTTTCCCTGCGGATAATCTTTACAGTTTTGGAAATGTTGTCGGCAATAGACTGTTCTCTGTAGTCTGTGCCCAAATCGTTGGTGCCTATCTTAATAAACACCTTGGCCGGCTTAAAGCGCGCCCAACTTTCGACGTTGTCGAGCACCTCAAAACTATAGCCGCCGGAGTTGCCGCGGTTAACAACACGCGGGTCGTTGCCGAAAGCCTCGGTCCAAACATGCATGTCGGTAATGGAATTGCCGACAAATACAATGGCATTTTCAGGCAACTTCATAACCTTCCACGAATCATAACGATGGTTACGAAAGGCTTCGTCTGCCATAACGCCCTGCAGTACTGAAAACAGTATTGCTGCAGCGAGGTAGAGAGTCTTGAATTTCATAGTATTATAAATTTAATTAGTAAAAAGAATGTCCTCTTGCGGAGTATGATTGATGCGGCAGTGCCGTAATCAGATGTTGGCAATGCGGATGATGTCAGCAAACACTCCCGCCGCTGTCACATCTGCACCAGCACCATAGCCCTGTATCACCATGGGATATTGTTTGTAACGATTGGTGGTAAGAAGCACCATATTATTGGAGTCTTCCAGATGATAGAACGGATGGCTTCTGTCAACAGGCGTGAGAGCAACAGTAGCCTTGTCATCTTCCCACCGTGCAATAAAACGCAGTTTTTTGCCTTCCTGCTCCAAGCGTCTGCGTTCCTCCTCAAACGGTTTGTCAAGTTGCCCCACTATACTAAAGAAGTAATCCGTATTGCCTTCAAAATATTTAGCATCCATAAACGGTGTAAGCTGAACGTCATCAATGTCAAGCTTGTGTCCAGCTTCACGGGCAAGTATCACCAACTTCCTAACCACATCCTTTCCACACAAATCCTGTCGAGGATCCGGTTCGCTAAGTCCAGCCTCTTTTGCCATGCGGACAGTTTTGCTAAACGGACTGTCGGCCGAGATGTTGTTAAAGATATAGTTGAGAGTGCCACTAAGCACAGCCTCAATCTTTATAACCTCGTCGCCACTGTCACACAAGTCGCTTATGGTCTTGATGATAGGTAGCCCAGCCCCCACGTTGGTCTCATATAGGAACTTCACGCCCTTGTCGAGTGCCGTCTGTTTAAGACGTCTGTATTTTTCATAGGGTGACGATGCCGCAATCTTATTTGCCGCCACCACAGAGATATTGTTGTCAAGCAACGTTTCATATAATTCAGCTATGTCAGCATTTGCTGTGCAGTCAACAAACACGGAATTGTATAGGTTCATAGAAATGAACTTACGACAGATGGCCTGCGACGAGCTGTTGTATCCTTTGCGTTCAACAAGATTGAGAATATCAGTCGTATCGATGCCATTAGCGTCAAAGTAGCATTTGCGTGAGTTTGCCACCCCAACGACATTAAGCCTCAACCGCCTCTTGTGCATCAGCGAGTCATGCTGTTCGTGCAACTGACGGAACAAACTACCACCGACAGTACCTATTCCACACACAAAAAGGTTCACAACTTTATACTCGCTCAAAAAGAAGCTGTCGTGAATGACACTAAGAGCCTTCGTGAGTTGGTGTTTCTCCACCACAAGCGAAATGTTCATTTCTTGGGCACCTTGGGCAGAAGCGATTACATTTACACCGTTGCGTCCCAACACACTGAATAATTTGCCTGCGATGCCAAGCCTGTGCTTCATCGGTTCGCCCACAACAGCAATTGTTGCAAGGTTATCAATGATTTCAATAGGGTTTAGCGCACCTGTCTCTATCTCCTTTGCCAATTCCTGACTCAGCACCTCCTTGGCTTTGATGGCATCCTCATGGGTAAGGCAAAGCGACGTACTTGTCTCAGATGAAGTCTGCGCCACCATAAATATGCTTATGCCATTGTTTGCCAAGATAGAGAAAATTCTGCGGTTTATACCAATTACACCGACCATACTCATGCCACTCACGTTGATGAGGCTGGTATCGTTGATAGAGGTCATGCCCTTTATTCCATTAGGACAGTTATTATCTACGGTGTCGCTGATTACACTTCCCTTAAGCTCCGGATGAAATGTATTCTTAACATAGAGAGGAATGCGCTTGGCGAATACAGGGAAGATTGTCGGAGGATAAATAACCTTAGCACCAAAATTGCACAACTCCGTAGCTTCGCTATAAGTTAGATGCTCTATAGTATATGCAGAAGGAATAATGCGTGGGTCAGCAGTCATAAAGCCATCTACGTCTGTCCATATTTCAAGAACCTCGGCATTAAGTGCTGCAGCAATGATAGCCGCTGTGTAATCACTGCCGCCACGACCAAGTGTAGTGGTGATGCCAGACTCAATGTCGCTGGCAATAAACCCAGGCACAACAGCAATACCCTGTAGTGTAGCAAACGTCTCGACTATTTTTTTGTTGGTAGCATTGAACTCTACTGTAGTTGCCGCACCTTTTTTCTCTGTAAAGATAAACTCACGCGAGTCATAGAGGGCACGGCCGTCCAAATATTGCCGCACTATGCGCGAACTGCACCTCTCACCATAACTCACTATGGCGTCGGCAATTTTCGGAGTCACGTCCTTAATAAGAAAAACACCGCGCAAAATACCGCCAAGCTCCTCAAACAGTTCTCCAAGTTGCTCTTTCAAGGTTGCATTCTTTTGAGCATCGTCTATTATCGAATCGATATGCGCATGATGCGTGTCGATAATTTCCTGCAACACAGCCTTGTATTCAGCATTTCCATTTGCAGCTAACTCTGTAACCTTAACCAAGTTGTTTGTCACAGTCTTCAAAGCCGACACAACAACCACAACGGGCAACGCCTCGCCCTCTGCAATCTTCTTTATATTTTTTATGCCCTCCAGTGTTCCAACCGAAGTGCCACCAAATTTCAGGACTTTCATCAACTATAATTTCCGTTTGAATTACAAAAATAATTATTGTGGCAAATTTAATAAATCTTATTTATATTTCACTTACAATTACCACATAAATTTATGATAATTAGACACAAACGGGCAGCAGGCCTCCTATTTCCCATCACACCGCAATGCACAGAACTATACCATATTGGCGAATAAAAGAGGAAAGCACAGAAAGATGTACTCAACAAGCCATAGCTTAAAAACAAGAGAAAAAAATCGACAAGGTCGTTTTTTATGACTAATTTTGCGAAAATTGCTACATATGCCTCTTGTCTTTAACTGCGAAACATACAGCGCCCTCTGCAGAATGCCAAACAAACATATCATTTTAGGTATCAAAAGCAAGGAAACACGCTTGTACACTTCCCTGAACGATATTCCTGAAGATGCTTCTGGATTCATTGTCGCCCCATTTCTGTCAAGCAGACAGATTCCTACATTTCTTTTTGAGGGCATCGAAACTACAAGTCTACCTCTTCCACAAGAGCCAGCAGAGGTTGCGGAGGGACACGCCAAAAGCATCTGCAGCCAAGAGAAATATGCCACAGCCTTTGAGTACATAAAACGTGCCATTGATGCAAAAACGGTACAAAAAGCCGTTCTCGCCCGTTCCGAAGATATTAGCGGACTGGCAGTAGACATCAACAAGCTTTTCATCAAAGCATGCCACACATACCCCCATTGTTATGTTGCTCTTGTTGACGTGCCAGGTCACGGGCAATGGCTGACTGCAACTCCGGAACTGCTATACAAGACCGATGTTGACCATATGGGGCATACAACTGCATTGGCCGGAACAATGCCATGGACAGACATTGAGGACGGAATATCCTGGTCTGGCAAAAACCTTGAAGAACAAAGAATGGTGGAAGAATTCATCATGTCACAGCTTAAAAACAGCTCCATCTCATTTACAACAGAAACCCCGCATACCGTGAAAGCTGGAAATCTGGCACACTTAAAGACAGACTTTACATTAGATGCAGACAACCATAGCCCCATTGAAATAATACGCCTGCTCCACCCCACCCCAGCCGTTGCTGGGGTGCCACGAAACAAGGCAATAGATATAATCAGAGAAGCAGAAGGTGCAGATTTTAGACAATACTATGCCGGATTTACCGGATTCATAAACAATGAGGAACATCACACGGCTTGCTTTGTTTCTTTGCGATTGTTGTGCAGCAAAGCAAACAACCTGACACTGTATGCGGGTGGGGGCATTCTGCCCCAAAGCTCAATGAATCAGGAATGGTCTGAGACTAAACTGAAACTTGGCATTATGAAACGGTTGCTTGGCTGTCAAAAGCACACTGAGCAGCATATATGATTTTACAATTTTATTACCATGTTTAGTAGCAAAGAGAATGTGAACAACCTGACTGCAATGCTAATTAACGCAGGAATTAAGGACATCGTTGTCTGTCCTGGAAGCCGCAATGCAGTTCTTGTACATAACTTTTATGAAGCTTCGCTGCTATGGAAAAGTTTCAGGCTACACTCCATCACTGACGAACGGAGTGCCTCTTTTTTTGCCATAGGCATTTGGCTTGCAACAAAGAAACCCGTTGTGATATGTGTCACATCAGGCTCCGCACTGCTTAATACCATACCAGGCGTAGCAGAAGCCTGTTATCGGCATATACCACTCGTGATTATCTCTGCCGACCGCCCCCCACAATGGATTGGGCAACTCGATGGACAGACCATAATACAGCCCGATGCACTCTATCCCTATGCTCATTGCATACAAATGGATGAACAGCCATCAACCGTTACCGTACCAGCATACGATCCGCAAACCCCTCTACATATCAATGTTCCCATCAGCGAACCCTTGTTTGACTTTAATACGAAGAAACTTCCCACCCCTGACTTCTCGTATTTTGAGCAGTGGCCACAATATGATAATGGAATTGACAAACTCCACGAAATAGCCGCACTCATCAACAAGGCAAGTCTGCCCGCCGTCATAGTCGGACAATATGAAGAAGGGCCCATTAATTCGCTTATAGAACTTGACAAACAAGACAAGCTACTGTTGCTGCCCGAAATCATCAGCAACCAGCCCGGTGCAGAACGTACCGCTTGGATTGAGTCGGTAGAAGCCGAGGGTATAGCGATGCCTGATCTGATAATCCATATAGGCGGGGCACTTGTAAACAAGTGGCTGAAAATTAAGTTGCGCCAGCAGTCTGCTCTCAAAGTAATCAGAGTTGACCAGACAGATGAAAACCCAGACACATTTTCCCACCTTGAAATTAAAGTGAAATATAATGAGGCGAAGTTTTTCGATGCGTTGCTACCTTTAATTGAAAAACATGAATGTGTTCGTGATTTCAAGAAAGGCATAGCAACAAAAGACATAAGACCATCGTCTGTAAAAGAACAAGCCATTTCTGCCCTTTGGCATGAAATAAGTAATTCCATGACAGATAATGGAGTTACCGTATTCTTGGGAAACAGCACAGCAGTAAGGGCGGCCTCAAGGTCTTGCAACTCTGGCAACATTCCGATATATTGCAATCGGGGCATAAACGGAATAGAAGGAAGCCTGTCTGTGGCGGCAGGTTACTCCGTAGCAACAGACAAAGACGTTTATGCCATTGTGGGAGACCTAAGCTTCTTCTATGATGTCAATGCGCTGTGGAACCCGTCATTAAAAGGCAACTTGCATCTTCTTCTGCTCAACGACCACCGAGGAGGAATCTTTTCAAGACTGCCAGGGTTGAACTCCTCGCCTGCTCTCGACAACTTCATTTCAGGACAACATGATGCCAATGCATACGGCATTGCCCTCAGCTATGGCTGTTCCTATTTAAAAGCAGACAGCAATAAGGGCTTTTTGAAAGCTCTTAAAGACTTCATCGGGAACAACGACAACAAAACGAACAAACCTATAATTCTGGAATATGACACGAATTTGGAACAAGATCAAAGATTTTAAAGAAATCCTTTTTGAAGAACATCATGGCATTGCCAAAATCACCATCAACCGTCCGCGTTACCGCAACGCCTTTACGCCGTTGACAGTATCAGAAATATCAAAAGCCCTCGCACATTGCCGCGAAGCACAGAACATAAGTGTAGTTGTCCTCACAGGAGCCAATACCCCACGCGAGGGCGGCATGACAGAAGAAGACTACCTCAAAACACAAGCCTTCTGCTCGGGAGGTGACATGAACGTAAAAGGCAAAGGCGGCTATGTCGGCACAGACGGAGTGCCTCGTCTCAATGTGCTTGACGTGCAAAAACAAATACGGACCCTGCCCAAGCCTGTCATTGCCATGGTCAACGGTTTTGCCGTAGGCGGAGGACACGTGCTTCACTTGATGTGCGACATTACCATTGCCTCAGAAAACGCCATGTTTGGGCAGACAGGCCCCAAGGTTGGAAGTTTTGACGCGGGATTTGGTGCGTCATATCTTGCACGCATTGTAGGTCAGAAAAAGGCACGCGAGATCTGGTTTATGTGCCGACTATACACAGCCCAGCAGGCCGAGCAGATGGGCATGGTCAACAAAGTGGTGCCTTTTGTCAGGCTTGAAGACGAGGTGGTGGATTGGGCAGAAACAATGATGGAACGATCACCGCTCGCTCTGCGCATGATAAAGGCAGGACTTAATGCTGAACTTGATGGCCAGGCAGGCATACAGCAACTGGCAGGAGACGCCACGATGCTTTACTATATGCTTGACGAAGCCCGAGAGGGAGGTCAGGCGTTTCTTGAAAAACGCAAACCCAATTTCAAAAAATACCCCAAACTACCATAACAGAAGTATACAAACATGGAATATTCCATCGAACCCGTCACATTAAATTTCAAAACCCCAGCTGGCACGAGTCGGGGCATATACCACACACGCAAAGTCTGGTATATTCATCTTCAAGACGGAACATACCATGGCATCGGCGAATGCGCTCCGCTTCACGACCTTTCGTGTGACTACCAACCCGACATGGAGAGCATCATTGACAACGCATGCCGCAAGCTTACAGTCACAGGTAAGATAGATTATTCTTCGCTCTCCTGTATGCCATCGGTTGTCTTTGCCCTCGAAACAGCATTGCTGTCACTCGAAGGAAGCCGACACGGTGATGACCTCAGGCTGTACGACAACAGTTTCACACGATTAGAGAGTGGCATTCCTATCAACGGGCTTATATGGATGGGAAGTTACGAAGAAATGTCTGAACGCATTGAAGAGAAACTTAGACAGGGATTTAAGTGTATAAAAATAAAAATTGCGGCCATTGACTATGACAAAGAAATTGAGTTGCTCTCAAATCTACGAAAACGCTTTCCTGTCGAACAGCTGCAAATCAGGGTTGACGCAAACGGAGGCTTCAAACCTCAAGAAGCACCAGAGGTATTAAAAACTCTCCACTCCCTTAGAATCCACAGCATTGAACAGCCCATAGCCGCAAAACAATGGGAAACAATGGCTGCTCTCTGCAAAAATAGTCCCATACCCATTGCGCTTGATGAAGAACTTATTGGCATTAACACTATAGAAAGAAAACAGGCACTTCTTGACATCATCAAGCCACAGTTCATTGTACTTAAGCCGACCCTCCACGGAGGTCTGCGAGGGTGTGAAGAATGGATAAGCCAAGCAAAACAACGCAACATAGGCTATTGGGTGACATCTGCCCTTGAGAGCAATGTCGGACTCAATGCCATAGCACAATGGACCGCAAAGATTGGCAGCACATACATGCCACAAGGATTGGGTACGGGGCAGCTTTTCACAACAAATTACGAACCGGCTGACCTTGAGATAAAAGGCGAATTTCTATGGTACAAATCCGAGAGACAACGCAACTTCAACAAAGAGGTGCAGGAGTTTAGCAACGAATGGAACTGTCCAAGCGAAACCATACCGATGCAGACATCTGGCTCAACGGGTAAACCAAAAATCATCCATGTAAAAAAAACTGAAATGATAGCCAGCGCAAAAGCCACCATTGAATTTCTCGGACTGAAACCTGGTGACTCCGCTCTGCTTTGTCTTCCCCTAAAATACATTGCAGGTAAGATGATGGCAGTCAGAAGCATTGTCGGCAATATGCGACTGATTCCTGTATACCCCTCTGCCAGACCATTCCGAACACTGACCGTGCCACCCATCTTTGCCGCAATCACACCACAACAGGCAACCGAAAGCCTTCGGTACGAACACGATACAAACATCATGAGCCACACAAAAGTCATTATTATCGGTGGAGGACCTGTTCCGACAAAAACAGAAATGCAGCTATACTCTTTCCCAAATAAAATTTACAGCACCTATGGTATGACTGAGACCCTCTCTCACATTGCGATGCGCAGAATCAACGGCCAAGAGGCATCCCCATGCTACACACCAATGAAAGGTGTAAGCGTGTCACTGACAGAAAGCAACAGGCTGGTTATACATGCACCGAAGATTAACAAGAACATTCTGACAACCAACGATATTGCCACCATCCATCCCAATAATACGTTCACGATTGAGGGGCGCATTGACAACACGATATGTTCTGGAGGCATAAAGCTACAACTTGAAAGTATTGAGCAACGACTGCAAACAGCTCTGGACTTCCCCTTTGTGCTGACATCAGTTGAAGACCAAACTCTGGGCGAAAGTCTTGCAATGCTTTATGAAGGCTCGCATGCGCCCGAAGACATTAGAATACGATGCAAGGCATGTCTCAACAAATATGAAGTGCCACGCCACATTCTACACACCGACAAGATTCCGCTCACTCCAACGGGCAAGCCCGCCCGCATACTGGCCAAGCAATTGGCGAAAAGTATTGTCAAACTTCCCTGACAGCCTCCTGCAGTTCCCGAAGTCTTTCAATAGGACACTCGCTCCCCCACACATCGCCCAACACTGCACACCCACCGAAGCCCATTCGGGCTACAAGGGCAATATTGTTGCGGCAGACTCCGCCAAGCGCAATAACCTTTGAATCTATCACCCCACACAAAGATGCCTCATTTATTTCTGTCTCACTGAAAGCTGAGAGGTAGCCACACTTGGATATGCTGTCAAACACAGGGCTCAGAAACACATAATCATAGAACGGCTTGCAATTTGCAACCTCCTGAAGCGAGTGGCATGAAAAAGACCGTGTTCCCTTGAAATTGTCGATATTCAACTTGCGTCCCTTCCCAAGATGGGCACCACACAACCCGAATTTCCCTACAAACTCAAAATGGCTATGCACCACTATTCTGCAAAGCCATTCGCTGGCGATGCCCAGCAGAAAACACTCCAACTGGGCTGCCGTAGCATTGGGCTTGCGCAAATGCAGTGTTTCAAGGCCATTAGAAAACATTGTGTTCACTAATGCGGTCTCGCCATCAAAGAAAAACGGCTGTGTGATGAGAAACAACTTCATTGATGTTGCTGTGCCTTGAGGTCAAAGGATGCGTCCCAGTCTTTCCACACTGGCACCCTGCCCAATTCGAGCAGACGTGCGCATATTTCGTGTGCCGAACGGTCATCATTAACCGAAAATTGATCCAAGGCCTCCGGATAAGTATAGTAACCTCCTGGTTGCGTCTTACTCTCGGCACTCATGGTGGTTACGCCAAGCGTTGCCATATTGTCACGAATGGTTGCCGGCTCTCTTGTAGAATAGGAAATATCCACATCGTGGTCAAAAATGCGCATAGCAAATGTAACCTGTGCCAGCTGCCGGTCAGTCATAACCGAATTGGGCTGGAAACCTTGGTTTTCGGCTGGCCTCATGCGTGGGAAATTGACACTGTATTTAGTGCGCCAGTAGTGCTTCTGCAAATAGCGCAGATGGCGTGCCATCATAGTTATGTCAGTGCGCCACTCACGTTCCAGCCCAATAAGCACTCCCATGCCTATTGAATGAACACCGGCCTGCCCCATGCGGTCAAACGCATTTACACGCCACTCAAATTTGGACTTCATGCCACGAGGGTGATAGATGTTGTAATTTTCCCTATTGTAGGTCTCTTGAAAGCAGATAACACCGTTCATGCCATGATACGTCAGCTCACGGTAGTCTTCTGCACTCAATGGCTGAACCTCTATTTTTATATTTGAGAAATAACGTTTTGCAATGTCTATACTCTCGGCCAGATATGGAACTCCTGCCTTGGCGGGATTTTCACCCGTAACGATAAGAATGTTCTCAAATGGGGCGAGCTTCTTTATAGCCTTATATTCGTTTTCGATCTGTTCGGGAGTAAGTATGACCCGCGCCATCGGATTCTGTATATGAAAACCACAGTAAACGCACGAGTTCGTACACGAATTGGTAATATACAACGGTATGAACATTGACATCACTCTGCCGAAGCGTTCCTCGGTGTAGTGACGGCTAAGCTGTGCCATCGTCTCAAGATAAGGTTCGGCAGCTGGTGAAACCAAAGCCATAAAGTCATCGACATCACAATGCGTTTTGCCAAGGGCACGACGTACATCCGCATCGGTCTTGTCATATATTTGTCGGGTCAAACTGTCCCAATCTGTTCCTTCTATTTCGTCTGAAAACATTTTGTTATTATTTTATTTCGATTTACAAGGTCGGAAAGCGTATTCTTCAAGACTCTTGATGGTCGGATTGTCACCACACAGCACACAGTCCGTATTCTTATCTATATGAAGAGTTACCCATTCCATTGTCAAGGCATCAACACACAGGCACCGATCTGTCAGCAGATTGCCAGCGCCCGTGATAAATTTCACACATTCTGTAGCCTGCAGTGTGCCACAAACACCCGCAATGACACCAAGCACTCCGGTCATGGCGCAGGTTTCCACGTCTTGCTCTCTGGGAGGCTCTGGAAACAGGCAGCGGTAACATGCCGTACCCACCACGTGAGTCATCAACTGCAAACTGAAACGATTTATCCCTCCCATGCAGAAAGGTTTGTCCAAAAAGACACACGCATCATTTATCAGATATTTGGGCGAGAAGTTGTCCGTGCAGTCAATCACAAAGTCATAAGGACTGATGATTTCCATTGCGTTGTCACGGCTTAAGAAGCATTCATGCTGTTCTACCTCCACGTCAGGATTGAGTGCCTTTATCTTTTCAGCGGCCGACTCTACCTTCGGGCGTCCTATGTCAGCTGTGGTATGGATAATCTGGCGCTGCAGGTTTGAAAGGCTCACCACATCGCCATCAACGACACCAAGAGTTCCGACACCCGCTGCTGCAAGATATTCCAACACCGGTGACCCAAGACCGCCAGCCCCCACCACGAGGACTTTGGCGTCGAGCAGGTGTTCCTGGCCCTCGGCACCGATGCCTTCAAGAATCATGTGGCGGTTATAACGCCTTCTCTGTTCAGGTGTCATCATGTGTGTGATGCCGATGATGTCAATCCAGAAAACTTGTCAGCGGTGAACTTGCCGAAGCCTCAAGATTTACCGACGATACCGCCAGTCCGGCTTCAAAGGCTCTGCGTCCTGCCACAACAGCCTCCTTGAAGGCCACTGCCATTGCAACAGGATTGCGAGCTACAGCAATGGCGGTGTTGACCAAGCAGGCCGAAGCACCAAGCTCCATTGCCTCTGCGGCATGGCTCGGAGCACCTATGCCTGCATCAACAACTACAGGCACGTTGGCCTGCTCAATTATAATCTGCAGGAAGTCTCGTGTCTGCAGCCCCTTGTTTGTACCTATCGGAGCGCCCAGAGGCATAACGGCCGCAGCACCAGCTTCTTCCAGATGTTTGCAAAGTGTAGGGTCTGCCTGACAGTAGGGCAATACCGTGAAGCCCATCTTTACCAACTTCTCAGTAGCCTTAAGAGTCTCTACGCTGTCAGGCAAGAGATAGCGTGGGTCGGGATGTATTTCGAGTTTCAGCCACGGAGTGCCAAAAGCCTCACGCGCCATCTGGGCAGCGAAGACAGCCTCCTCGGCATCACGCACGCCACTGGTGTTCGGCAGAAGTTGCAGACCGGGAGTTTGGATATGCCCGACAAAGTCGTCATGCTCGTCACCAAGTTCCACACGCTTCATAGCAAGTGTCACCATCTCAGTACCCGACGCTTCTATGGCTTTTGTCATCAGGTCGTTGCTGCTGAATTTTCCAGTTCCCAAGAACAGGCGGGAGCCGAACTCCCTGTCTGCTATGATTAATTTCTCCATAATTTATTGTAATGTATATTTGACTGTCTATATTACTTGAGTTGTTCGTTCATTGTGCGCACCATGCTATGCATCACGCCAACAGGGTCAGCTGCGTTAATAACTGCACCAGAGACG
This sequence comes from uncultured Prevotellaceae bacterium, assembly GCA_900557555.1. GTDB lineage: Bacteria > Bacteroidota > Bacteroidia > Bacteroidales > Bacteroidaceae > UBA6382. The sequence goes on from USTH01000019.1 coordinate 20,093, forward strand.
GCAATGCCGTCCACACCCGTAGCCGTTATCGAGTCGATGTCATCCAAGGTTATGCCACCAACAGCCACCACTGGCACGGTCACACGTTCATCGTGCAAACGGCGCATAATCTCGGCCAGACCTTCAAGACCCAGTGTCTTGGCAAGTTTCTCTTTGGTTGTGGTAAAGCGAAACGGACCACATCCCAAATAGTCTGCACCGCGCTGACATTGCATCAGAGCCTCGTCGGGAGTGTTGGCGGTGGCACCTATTATATATTCTTCGCCCAGAATGCGGCGGGCCTGGTCTACAGGCATGTCACAAAGACCCAGATGCACGCCATCGGCTGAAATCTCCTTCACAAGTTCCACATGGTCGTCAATGATAAGGGTGGCATCATAGCGGTCACACAACTCGCGCATCTTGCGCCCGATTTCAATTATGACATCAGACACAGCGTTTTTCATTCTGAGCTGAATCCATCTGCAACCGCCCTTGAGAGCCAACTCCGCTTCCTGCAACTCGGTATACAACTGTGTCTTGTGAGTGATGAACTGCAGGCGGCCCCTGTGCTCAATCTGCTCCATTTCGTCTGTTGCCTTATCCACCACAAAAAGCTTTAAGGATAGTAATTCTCTGTGAAGGCTCAAGCCTAAACGTTTCCCACTGGGAGCGTGGTATCATCTCGTTGTCTACAGCCACTGCCACTCCCTTCTCCGGCAAGTTCTGCGAAGCTACCAGTTCAGCGAGCGTGGCGCACTGTATGTCCGTTTTCTTGTTGTTGACAAATACTATCATGTTGTTTTCACAGTTTGACTTTCACTTTCTTTGCCTTTGACTCATTCCACATGCGGTCAAGAGCCGTAACCACATAAGTATATTTCTGCTTACCACCGTTGTAGGCAAGTTTCACAAAGGGGTCAGAAGTCACAGCAATAATTTTTGCAGCGTCATCGAGATTCACTTTCTCACCCTTTTCAAATCTGTACACCACAAAGCGCACCGCCCTTTGCATTTCATCCTTGGCTGTGTGTTGAAGCCACACAAGCACTGGGCCATCGTTTGTCCAAATGACCTTTGCACCTTTCACCTTCTTAGGAGCTATATCGTCCTTGAAGGGCATAGGCGGCACCAATGCCGGATATTTGTGATAGCGGCCCTGAAGAGCATCGGCAATGTAACCAACATTGTTGGCAACAGCAGCAGAATACCACATGCAACTGCCACTGATGCCAGGCAAAGAACGCTGAAGCTTCATTTTCGCATCCAGCTGGTTGATGTTAGGGTTGCTCATGTCATGAGCTCTGACGGTGCGTTCCACGTCCTGGCCCACATAAAGAGGACGGGCTGCCATAAACTTGGCCCACCATCTTACGAGGGTGTCATAATCTGCCGTCTTGTGACCGATTTCCCAATATATTTGAGGTATGTTGTAATCAACCCAACCCTTGCTTGTCCACAGAAGCACGTCAGCATAAAGGTTATCATAGTTCTGCAGTCCACCAGTGTTGCTTCCAGGCACCTCGCCACCAGACCTCTGATTATGATAGATGCCAAAAGGTGACACACCGAATTTTACCCAAGGCTTGATGCGCTTAATTGTTTCGTGGAGGTCATGGATAAGTCTGCTGACATTATCGCGTCGCCAATCCTGTATTGTAGCAAAGCCCGCACCGTCTCTGCCATAGTCCTCTGCATCTGGGATATCAATGCCAGATTCAGGATAAGGATAGAAATAGTCATCGATGTGAATGCCGTCAACATCATAGCGGCTGACAATGTCACTCACCACCTCGCAGATATAGTCACGGCATTCTCTAAATGCAGGGTTGAACAATATCAACTTGCCGTATCTGAAAAACAGTTCGGGGTTTTTATTATAAGGATGCGACACTGCCAAATCGGTTGTCGCAGCAGTCTTTGCCCTATAAGGATTTATCCAGGCGTGCAGTTCCATGCCCCTCTTATGACACTCGTTGACCATCCATTGCAGGGGGTCCCAAAGCGGAGAGGGCGGGACACCTTGACGGCCCGACAGAAAACGACTCCACGGTTCAAGCGGACTCGGATATAAGGCATCGGCCTCGGCCCTAACCTGAAAAAACACTGCATTGATATTGCACTTCTGCAGAGCGTCAAGCTGACGAGTGAGTTCACGCTGCATAGCATCGCGCCCCATGCCCTGAAACTGCCCATTGACACACTGTATCCAACTGCCACGAAACTCCCGTTTAAGACCCGACGTCCGAGCTGCAGCAGTCAGGCTGCCAAGCAACAGTACAACAACTGAAACAATTGAAAGATATCTGAATTTCATCTAAAATGGTTTTAAGAATAAACTTCATGTCCGCCAGGCACAACCGCACGTCCGTTCTTACACCTGTCGCGTCTGCCAGTCAAAGACAAATTGAATACAAAATTAGCAAGAATTTGCCAGCAAACAAAGAACTATTCACCCTAATTGCAACCCCACACCCAATGGCAAGTGCATAAGCACAACTCCGTAATGACAGGGACGCCCTACAGCAAGACTTTAAAAGCCCACAACAAGACAAAAACACATTCCACTAACTTAGCTGACACGTGTCCACTAAGTTAGTAGACATTTGTCCGCTAGGCTAGCTGACACCAGTCTGCTAACTAGTGGAATGAAACGAAGTCGCCTCTGGAATGAGTTTGGACGCCGCAGAGAAATCTCCAGTTGCTTTTCGGCCCGCAACGTTATGTTTCGCAACGCAACAATTTGCCCTCATCCTTGGTTCTGCACACATAAGTTAGTAACTTTGCAGTTTGAAATTCAGCGAAAAAAACGAACGCGACATGATTATTGACTTCAGCAACATTAAGGAACAGGTGCTGCCCCACTTCAAGGGCGGAGAAAAGGAATACATCGCCAAGATGCAGTCTGACGACAGTGTAAAGATTATGAAAGGTCGCCTGTCACCTGGCGCAAGCATAGGAATGCACACCCACGCCGATGACACCGAGATTATTTTCCTTACCAAAGGAAATGCTACAGTGGTCTACGACGGACAGGTTCTCCAGCTCACCGAGGGAGAGTGCCACTACTGCCCCAAGGGGCACACCCACAGCCTTGTCAACAATAGCAATTCGGACATTGAGTTCTATGCTGTAGTAGCAAAACAGTAACAAACACACAGTCACAATACTCTCCCCACCGTGAAAGGCATTATCCAGGCAAAAGGCATAAGGGTCAACAACCTCAAAGGAATTGACGTAAACATTCCGCGGGGCAAATTTGTCGTAATCACAGGACTTAGTGGCAGCGGCAAGTCAAGCCTTGCGTTTGATACGCTTTACGCCGAGGGCCAACGGCGGTATGTGGAAAGTCTGTCAAGTTACGCACGGCAGTTTTTGGGCAGGCTAAAGAAGCCGGATTGCGATTTCATCAAAGGTATACCTCCTGCCATCGCCATAGAGCAGAAGGTCACAAACCGCAACCAGCGCTCAACGGTGGGAACAACCACTGAAGTCTACGACTATCTGCGTATGCTTTTTGCCCGAGCAGGCAAAACATACTCCCCCGTCAGCGGAGAAGAGGTCAAAAGCGATACCGTCAACGATGTAGTGAATTATGTCATGGGCCTTGGCGAAGGAGAGAAGTTCACCATTGAATGCCCACTGACCGTTCCGCACGGACGCACCCTCGGCCAACAGCTGGAGATAGAGCGCATGCAAGGCCTCTCGCGCATCACCCACAACGGTGAAGTTCTCGAAATCAGCGATATCTCTCCAGAAATTGCCGCCAGCCTTGACCCTGAAAACATCAACCTGCTCATTGACAGACTGTCGGTGAAAAACGACAACGACTCAATATCAAGACTTCACGAGAGCATTGAGACTGCCTTTGAGGAGGGGGGACAGCGGTGTTGCATACGAAAGCGGGGAGAAACAACCACGCGCAACTTCAGCACCGCATTTGAACGTGACGGTATCGTTTTCGAACGTCCCACCGATGCCATGTTTTCCTTCAACTCGCCAGCCGGGGCATGTCCCGAATGCGAGGGGTTCGGAATGACTATCGGAATTGACGAGGCCCTCGTAATCCCCAACACGGCTTTGTCGGTCTGGGACGGGGCGGTACAATGCTGGCGTGGCGAGAAGATGAGCGAATGGAAGAGAGTGTTCTGCGAGAGAAACAGCCCAAAGGGGTTTCCTGTCTTTGAGCCATACTATAACCTTACCCAAAAACAGAAAGACATACTATGGCACGGTGACTCCGCTGAGCGCCAGTTACCCGAAGAACAGCAAGTAAGCATTGATGCCTTTTTCCGTATGGTAAGACGCAATCAATACAAGATACAGTACAGAGTGATGCTCGCCCATTATCGCGGCAAGACCATTTGTCCACTTTGCCACGGACGGCGACTCAAAAAAGAAGCCGAATACGTCAAGATTGACGGACATAGCATCACAGAGCTCACACGAATGTCAATATGGCAGCTCAACGACCTTTTCCTGCACATCAAGTGTGAAGACTTCGCCATTCTTGTAAACGAGATAAGAACCAGACTCCAGACCCTATCTGACGTAGGGCTGGGCTACCTGACCCTTGACAGAGCATCTAACACCCTTTCGGGCGGCGAGAGCCAACGAATCAGCCTTGCCACATCACTTAGCGGCAACCTCATGGGATCGCTCTACATACTGGACGAGCCGAGCATAGGTCTCCATTCACGTGACACGGCAAGACTGATTGGAGTGCTTCGGAAACTGCAGCAACTGGGCAACACCGTGGTGGTGGTTGAACACGATGAGGAAATCATGCGCGCCGCAGACTATATTATTGACATCGGCCCTGAAGCGGGAATAAACGGTGGAAGAATAGTTTATGAGGGTAGCCTGTCGGAACTCAAGCACAACACCGAGAGCTACACCGTGAGATACCTTCTTGGCGAAGACACAATACCGGTGCCACTGTCAAGACGCAGCTCCAACCGCAGCATTCTCATCAAAGGTGCTCGCGCCAACAATCTGAAAGGCGTTGACACGGCCATTCCACTCAACGTGATGACTGTAGTCACAGGAGTGAGCGGCAGCGGGAAATCCTCACTGATAACAAACATTCTTTACCGTGGACTGAAACGGTATTTTGACGAAGCGTGTGACCGCCCTGGCGAATATACCGCACTGGAGGGCGACCTTGAAGCAATTAAAGGTGTAACCCTGATTGACCAAAGCGGCATAGGAACATCGTCGCGCAGCAACCCCGTGACATACATAAAAGCCTACGACCTGATACGAAAGCTGATGGCTGAACAACCCCTGGCCAGACAGTTGGACTTCACCCCTGCAACATTCTCGTTCAATGCGGAAGGCGGAAGATGCGAAAACTGCAACGGTGATGGGAAAATAAAAGTGTCTATGCAATTTATGGCCGACATCGAAATAGAGTGTGAAGAATGTCATGGGAAACGTTTTAAGAAAGACGTACTTGAAGTGACGTTTGCCGGAAAAAACATTTACGACATTCTTGATATGGAGGTTGACGAAGCCATCAACTTCTTCAACCAGAACGGTCAGGCGGCCATTGCACGTCGTATCAAGCCCCTACAAGACGTGGGGCTTGGCTACATAAAACTCGGGCAAGCATCATCAACACTCTCGGGAGGCGAAAACCAACGTGTGAAGCTCGCCTCTTATCTGGCAGGAGAGAAGGCTCTGCCCACACTGTTCATCTTTGACGAACCAACCACGGGACTGCATTTCCACGACATACAGATACTGCTGCGAGCCTTTCAGGCTCTGATTGCTCATGGCCATACAGTAGTGATTATTGAACACAATCTGGATGTCATAAAATGTGCGGACCACATCATAGACCTTGGCCCCGAGGGAGGAGACGCCGGAGGATATATCATTGCAGAGGGCACCCCCGAAGAAATTGTTTTAAATCCAGACAGCTACACAGCCAGATATCTGAAAGAGAAACTGCAAGAAACGCCTGCCAGCGGTTCACGCACAGGCGTTTAGCATGCAGCAACAAAAATTTATTTTCCCGGCACAAACATTTTACGTCCATTCACGATATAAATTCCACGAACAGAATTTGACGAAGATTTGCGCCCGTCCAGTCCATAAATAGCGGCAGGTTGCACCGCTTTTTCCGATTCTATTCCAGCAACAGCTGTGGCATTGTTTGAAATGCTCAAAACCAAGACTGGCTCGATTGCGTCTGACTGCAGCCAAGCGCTATAGCGCGGGATGACCTCACCCACGTCACAGCGATAGAAAGCTGTCTGGCACTCCCCGTTATCAAGCACATAAGCATGGTCGTCAGACGTGACAGTGTGACGATCGTCTATAC
>USTH01000020.1 GCA_900557555.1 uncultured Prevotellaceae bacterium
AAGTGGTGGTGCTGAGTTGTTTCTTTCCATCATTGTAGGTGCAAGTCTTCAAAAAGGTAATGAAGCCTTTGCAAAACTCCTTATCCACGTCTTTCAACAGAAACTCCGGCTTGCCTATATATAATAGGTATTTGTCAATGCGAGCATGAGTGTTGCGCTTGGTCTTCATGGAAGCCTCAGACAACTCGGCATCACCTCAAAGGAGCAGACGGGAAAGGAGCATCTGGAGCGTGCCGACTTCATCCCTGCCAAGCAGAAGCAGGAAGCCGAACAAGCCCAAGCGGAAAAGGAAGTAGCCAAAGCCGAAAGGAATGCAGCCGTCCAGGAAGCGGACAAAGCCAAGGCGGAGCAGGAAAAACTGCAAGCCGGGAACGAGGAAAGGCAGCGACGCAGCGCGGAACTTGACAGCGAAATTGCCGACAAGGAGGAACGGGCACGGAAAGCCGACCTGGAGAACACGGACAACATAAAATCGGGCATCGCCAATCTTTTGGGCAAAGGCAAGTACGCAGCCATCGAGAAGGAAAATACCAAACTGAAAGCGGAGAACGAGCGTATCAGATAAAGTTTTCCCGATGTCGTAAAAAAAGAGGTGGAGAAGTGTACAAAAGCATTGGTCGAGGAAAAGCAGAAAATGGAAGCCGAGCGTGACGGTGCTTTGGCGCAGCTCCGTTCATCCGGCATGGAGATGGATAAGGATCTCCGGCAACTTTAGGAACAAAAGAGCGGGGAGCAGCATCGCATCAGCATGGCGGTAAGCCAAGCCACAGCAGAGAAGGACAAGACCATCCGACTGTTGCAGGGTGCGCTGAAATCGAGCTGGAATATTCTGAATATCATCGCCGACATTTTCTACCAGGCAAGCAAGGTGTTCAGGCGAGCTATATATGCGATTATCCATTTCGGTACGGAGCAGCACGAATCAATCTTCGCCCCGTCCGAAGCCGCTGACATCAAGAGTGTGATGCAGGAGTACGGAGAAACCACCGAACAACAGAAAGCGGTCGGCGCATGGCTCTGTGATTATGCGGAAAGCCAACAGCCTTTTGACGAAACAAAACATTGCCATACACTCAATGAGGTTGACGATGTCGCAGAGGGGAAGTATGATTGGAAGATTGAGAGAGGTCGAGGTGGAATCAGCATATGACGGTTAATCATGATTCCTTAAAATGGAACTTACTCAGCTAAGATTTTTGTACTATGTTTTTTACCATCCCTATATACATCAGTCTTTATCATTATACCTTTTTGTCTTGTTTTATGAGATATTCCTTGAAGGTCTGTGTATATGGTAGATAAGGTGATATCATTCGCCCCATATATGCTTCTCACACTGGAAGCTTTGTCCAACGGTACATATCCACTTTCATTTACAATATTCTGCCCTTCTGCTGTAGTAAGAAACTCAAATAGCTTATATGCAGTTGAATTACGGTCTATATCTGAACGAACAGCCGCATAGACTTCTGTAGTATATGGATATGTATTGGATATGATATTTTCCTTCGTCATTTCCACTCCATTAATACCAATGGCTCTTGTACTTCCATTGTCAACTATTACACTATAATAGTAAAAAGGAGAATAACCAATCCCTTGTTTATCTTCCTCAAGTTGATAGTACGGAGACATCATCGTGAGGCCAACTTGTAATTCGGGAAAATCTCCAATAGTCAAGCCATCCATTACAAGTGTCTCAAATTTCTCTTGACTCCCTGAATTACGGTTACGAACATACGGATTGATTTCTTCATCGTTCCCACCGACTTCTTTCCAGTTCGTTATTTCTCCAGTATATATTCTTTGAAGTTGGCTGATTGAAAGATTGTTTACGGGATTCAAAGGATTAACCATAAAAGTCAACGCGTCTTTGGCAATCGGTTTTCCAATAAGAGTTACCCCATTTTCTTCAGCATAAACCTTTTCATCCCTTGAGATTAACCTTGCCGCGATAACCATTTCAACCTTATCATCTATCAGATTCATGAAAGACATATGTGTATTTGACTGTTTTAGACAGTGAGTGTTCAAATAGATTCGTTCATCTTCAGAACAGGTATATTCTGGAACTATCATTTTAATATCAGCTCCAGGTTCTTGAGTGAATGGGCGACGTTCCCATTTATAATTAAACCCAAGAATCTTACACATAAGAATTGTTCTCAATGGGTCTGTTGAATCTGACCCATCGATAATAGGAAAATTATCAATGGTAATATCGGAGATGGGAGGTGCTGACGGTGTTTCCTCTGCTGAACATGAGACTACACTAATCAAACTCAAAAACAAGATGCTTTTTTTTATGAATGTCATTATTTCGATTTTTTATGTATTGGACCTTAATTCCGCAACTATTTAGTTTAACGTTATTTATAATATCCTGAGCAACAATAAGTTGCTCAGGATTTTGCTATATCAGAAATTTCACCTATCATAGTGTTGCAATACCAAAGACGATAAAAAGTCAACAAGACATGGCAAAAGTATAAATAAAATCCGAGAAACTCACTCCTTTTGGAGGAATACTTTCAATCATGGAGAAATTCGGTAGTGTAAACAGAGCCGTGACACAGTTCAGTTTACACTACCGTTATGCGTGAATTTGACTTATCTTCCGTTCTTTTGCTGAAACAGCGTCTATTGCAAGAGGGAAAAAGCGATCTCTTATTTTCTATATTGTCAGTTAAAGAGACGGCTTATCGTTTGCATTTCTTTGAGCCTAACCACCTGATGCGTTTTTTCAAACAAATGACAAGACAGGCTATCAGTGAATTTATCAAATCAATCAAATGATCCTATTTTTTTAGCCTAATTTTTTCATGATAGAAATAGTTTACTATAACAGGTTTTCCTTTTTGAGAACGCCCGTATGGTAAATCGTTTATACGATAAGGATAACCTTCCGCTTGAGCAAACGCAGCTATTTCCTGTTCCAAGACCTGCCAGTAATCTTTTCGTTTCTTGTTGTAGGTATCATCATACAAGGCTACAAGCTCCGGATGCTTTTCCCGTATATAACCCATGATGTCTCTCTTAAATTGTCCACGAAGATTCAGATTTTCCAGCCATATCAAATCTGCATAATCTTTTACCCGATTAACGATAGCTTTCACATCTGTAATTCCTGGAAAAATCGGTGAAATAAAACACACGGTGCGTATGCCTGCATTATAGATCTGTTTCATGGCTTTAAGTCTTCGCTCAATGCTTACGGCACGATCCATATCACATCTGAACTGTTCATCGAGTGTGTTAACTGACCAAGATACTGTCACTTTCTGAAAGCCTTTAAGTAAATCAAGATCACGCAAAACCAAATCTGACTTAGTACAAATCATGATTTCAGCATTAGTGCCTTTTAATTCTTCCAGCAGTTTACGGGTTCTGCAAAAATCTTCTTCATACGGATGGTATCCGTCTGTTACAGAACCGATAACAATCCGTTGTCCATCATATTTATGCGGATTATCAATAGGTTTCCAGTGCTTTACATCTAGAAACGTACCCCAAGGCTCTGTATGCCCTGTAAAACGTTTCATGAATGAAGCATAGCAGTACTTACAAGCATGAGGACAACCTACATAAGGATTGACTGAGAAGCCCCCTACTGGTAATGAGGATTTAGTCATGACATTCTGTACATCTATTTCTCTGATTATTTCCTTTTCCATATTTTTTTCTATAAATTGTTTTGGTAGTTCTTGAATCATTCGGTATTCTCTCATTATAGGCAAAAGGTATTCTTTCATAAATACCAAAATATGATTTCTTTTCGCCAGTTCTACAATATGACGTACTCATTCAGGATTGGCATCTACTTTCCCTTTCCTTTTGCCTGTTTCCGTTCCTATAACAATCCATTCGTAACCCTCTTTTCAGGCTGTTTCCCAATCAGAGAAGTCGCTCATAATATTATTGTTTCTCCATCTTCAGGAATAATCAGGCGACTCATTTCTATTTCGTGATGCATGGCTTCGTTACGCAGAATTGCGCGTGTGGTCTGCCCATGATCGGTAGCTTCCATGTGGACTGCTATTAGTTTGATGTGAGCGGGAAGTTCATCAAGCATGGTCATAACTTCCTGTTCGTCGGGAATAATAGAACCTTCTGTTCGAGAAAATTCAGGGAATATTGCACCTCCACTGTTCACTATGATGTAATCGGGAGAAAACTGTTCTATGGTCTGACGGATACACTCCTCCCACTTGCAGTCACTCATTATATATACGGTAGGGAAACCTGACGCGGTAAGCACATAGCCGGATACCGGCCCCATCATTTCTCCAATCTGTCCGAAGCCATGGTGCCCTTGGATGCGATGAATAGTCAAATCTCCAATAGCTTTATCTTTTTCAATGCTTTCTACATTTGTAAAACCATCCTGTGTAATACCCTCTTTATCATGCGGTTGTGTCAGGAACAGGATGTTCTTCGCTAAATGCTGTTTCACTGTCGGGTCGTAATGGTCAATATGGTTGTGTGTCAGCAATACCATATCCAGACCGTCCGCAATTTCATTCATCGGCATCGTGAGGTGTACTCTTGGGGTCTTATACACACCTAGAGCCGACTGTAAAGTGCCTTTTCCGGCAAGCATGGGGTCAACAAGTATCTCTTTTCCTGCATAATGAATTCGCAATGTTGCATTACGGATCAATCGAATTGTTACTTTTTCTTCCATCATAATTTATTGTATTGATTATAGCCGCAAAGTTCGGTAAAAAAAATCGGATGCATTATGCCTTAAAAACAGGAATATATGCCATTTTGATAAATAAAAAATAGTATATTTGCCCCAAAAAACGAAATCTATGGATAAAATCGTCAACCCCGAACGTCTGGTCAGCGTTCCTTTTAGCAAGACACGCTGTGGTGTGGACTTTTATATCAACTCAGGCTACAGTAGCGATGTATGTGGTGTACTGACGGAAAATCAGGTGTTTAAAACAGATTTTTTTAGCTTCTATTTTTTTCGTAAGGCCAATGGGTATCTGCTGCTGAATTTCCGCAAATTTGAATTGCATGCCAATATGGTATTGCTCCTCTCGCCGCATCAGCAGCAGGAATGGCACGTGGATGAAGCAGAACTAGATTACTCTTTTCTTATATTCCGCGAGGATTTTATGCGTACATTCATAGCGGACAAGTTTTTTGTGTACCGCTTGCTGTATTATTATCAGACCGACACGCCTCCCTATCTGTTTGCTTCGCCGGAAAGCATGGCGGAGTATATTCGTCTTTTAGGAATCATAAAGCAGGAGCTTCTGCATCCTGTTACCGATACTTATAATCTCATTGTATCTGTGCTTTACTACTTATTGGTTATTATCAACCGGGCGTATGCCGCCACTTATCATTTACCGATTGATGTACCTAAAAACAATTACGCATTCCAGTTTAAGGACTTGCTGGAAAAGAATCTCCGTACGAAACAGCGGGTGCAGGAATATGCGGATATGCTCCGTGTGAGCCGTATTACGTTAAACAGTTCCGTGATGAGTCAATTCGGCGTATCTGCCAATCATCTGCTCAAGCAGCGTCTGTTGGAAGAATTGAAGAATGAGTTACTGTTTGCTAACCGAAACGTGAACCAGCTGGCCGAAGAGTTTCATTTCTCCGACCCGAGTCATCTGATGCGTTTCTTTAAACGTGAAACTGGAAAGACTTTTACGCAATATTTGCGCGACTACCAAAATGGAATATACGAATGAAAACGGACAGACTGGAAAGCTTGCAGATTGGCCATTCCCATACCAAAGATGTTTTCAACGATTTACAAATATGCTTAGTGGGAAATCCTATTTCAGCCTAAAATGTGCATCACATTCCGCAGTGTCAAGTTCACCATAGGATAAAAATCTATAAAAATTCTCTGCAATCCCATGCAATTTCAAAAGGTCACTCTTGCAGAGTTTCGCTTCAAAAAGGTCACCTGAAGGTCACCTGTAAAAGAAAAAGCACCTACAGAAACTCTGTAAGTGCTTGATTTTCAAAGTGGACCAGCCTGGGCTTGAACCAGGGACCTCCAGATTATGAGTCTGTTGCTCTAACCAACTGAGCTACAAGTCCGATTGTGCTGTCAAAATTATGCGCCTATTGTACGCACTTTTTTTAAGTGCGATGCAAAATTACACAAAAAATTTTATTTTGGCTAACAGAACCAGAGAAATTATATTTTTTTTGCTATCTTTGTCATTAAATATTCAAGTTTTCAATTGTCTATAGTATGAAAAAAGCATCTCTTATAGCTTTAACGATGGGCGTTTGCGTTTCTTTGCCCACGTTTGCATTTCGTCCACCAACTATGGGGTGGAGTTCTTGGAACACTTTTGCTCTTGACATTAACGAGGATGTTATTCTCGGCCAGGCGGAAGCAATGGTTAAGACGGGTTTGGCAAAGGCCGGTTATAAATACATCAATATTGACGATGGTTATTTCCTTCCTCACGACAAAGAAACCAAGGTTCTTGGAGTACGTAAGGATCGCTTCCCTAACGGTATGCGCCATGTTGCAGACGAAATTCACAAACAGGGGTTAAAGGCTGGCATATATTCTGATGCTGGAGCCAATGCCTGCGGTGGCTCAAAAGACATCGGTTATTATGGCTATGAGGTGGAGGACAACATTTTGTTTTTCGACACTTGGGATTATGACTTCGTAAAGGTGGACTATTGTGGTGGTCGTCAGCTCAATCTCGATGAGAAAGAACAATATACCAAAATAATCCAAGCCATACGTGACCATGTCAAGAAGAAAGATGTAGTGTTTAACATCTGCCGTTGGGCCTACCCTGGAACATGGGTGAGCGATTGGGCCGACTCTTGGCGTACTACGGGTGACATCTATTGTGCATGGGCCTCAATACGCTCGATTATAAAAGAAAATCTTTATCTTTCGGAATATACCCACGATGGACATTACAACGATATGGATATGCTTGAGATTGGACGCACACTCTCACCTGACGAGGAAATTACCCACATGGCGGTGTGGTGCATGCTCAGCAGTCCGTTGCTCATTGGATGTGACATGAGTCAGATTCCAGAGTTTTCGCTTAATCTTTTGAAAAACAGTGAACTCGTTGCCATAAACCAGGACGTTCTTGGCATCGGTGCGCCAGTGGTGCAACGACAGGGCGATGTTTATGTGTTTGCCAAGGACCTTAAGAAGGTACGCGGCAAGGAAAGGGCTGTTTGTATCACCAATCTTTCTGATCAGGAGCAGACCATTGACGTGGTTCTCACAAATATTGGCTACGACGGTAATATCGCCTTGCGAGATGTTGTCAACCACCAGCAGTTTGCTGCCTCTGTAAATGGTAGTTTCAAAGTCACTGTTCCCGCACATGGGTCACAGGTGTTTGTGGCAACGGGAGCCAATCGCTGTGAACCTAAAAAGTATGAGGCAGAGCAGGCATGGATGAAGTGTTATCAAGAACTCACGGGTGACAAAACTGCCAACTATGTACCAAAAGAGGGGGCATCAAACGGAGTTGTTGTAAACGACTTGGGTAATAACAAGGACAACTACATGGAATGGAAACACGTTTATTCCAAAAAGGGCGGAGATTACGAGATGACAGTCAAGTATATCTGTGGAGAAAACCGTCAGCTGGCAATCTCTGTTAATGGCAATACGCCGCAGATGGAAAATGTTGCCGGAACCAATTGGGAAACGGTCAACAGCAAGACTGTTCGCATCAAGCTCAATAAGGGCATGAATTCTATAAAGTTAGGCGAGCAGGACACATGGGCTCCAGATATTGATTGCATTGAATTGAACGCCATCTGATTTAGTTGGCTAATACATAAACACACAAAAAAGGTGAAAGCCGCACGCAAAGCACCTTTTTTGTGTGTTGTTTTATTAAGTAACAGAAGATGAAAACAGTGTGCTTGTCTACAGCATACCTTGCCCCAATCAGTTATTACAGGCAGATGTTGCTTCACGACACGGTGTTAATAGAGCAACACGAAAACTATGTGAAGCAGACCTATCGCAATCGTGCCTGCATAATGACGGCCAGCGGCATTATGTCGCTCACAATACCTGTAGAGCATCATGGTGGGGAAAAGACGCTTGTTCGCGACCTCAGGATCAGTGATCACGGCAATTGGCGACACTTGCATTGGCAGGCCCTGCAGACCGCTTATGACAAGAGTCCGTTCTTTGAATACTATGCCGATGATTTCAGGCCCTTTTATGAAAGCAAGCCCACCGTCTACCTCCTTGACTATAACATGCGATTGCAACAGCTTGTTTGCGACCTCATAAACCTGCATCTTGCAGTTTCCCTCACAACAACCTACCAGAAGGACGGTGACTTTTTGGACTTGCGTAATGCTATCACCCCAAAGAGGGGATGTTCTCTTGACGGGAAAGCCGATATTGATGGCAAGTCGAGTGTGCCAGAATATTATCAGGTGTTTGCTCAACGTCACGGCTTCACGGCCGATTTGAGCATTGTAGACCTTCTATTCAACATGGGGCCAGAGGCTCTTTTAACGCTTCACAGCCAAGTATAGGGGTTTCCAACAAACATATGCTTGCAGCGAACGACAAGTAGAATCACTTCTAAATCACTGAAGCCGTGTGCGTCACGAGAAGACGCACACGGCTTCAGTTTTGGTGTATAGGCAAGAGCAAACTTTATCTGTGGGTGGGCTATTTCACTACAAGAACCTTTGCCACAATACCCTTTTTGCCCTCTGCGTCAGAGCCGATGATATGGTAGATGCCCGTGGCCACCCGTTTGCCCTGGCTGTCACAACCGTCCCACACAAAGGTTCCTCCGAGTGATGTGCCTTGTGCAATGAGCAGTCCTGTTGTGGTGGTTATTTTGACATCAGAGTCCTTGGTAAAGCCAGTAATGCGTATTTTACCTTCATACTCTGGGCGTACAGGGTTAGGGAACACCTTTATGTTGCTTTCAGAGAGGCTTTCAGCCGGTGGTGTAGCATCGGCGCGATAAGATACAAGACCCAAGTCTGTGCTTATCATGAGCAAGCCGTTTGTCGGACTTATGGCAAGTGATAGAATGCAGTCAGAAAGCAATGGTGAGTTTTCGGCAGTGAAATGTTCCAGTATTTCTGTGCCATTAGGAGCCACCAGATAAAGGCCGTTGTTGGTGGTGCCTATCCATTTACGGTTGGCACCGTCTATGACGATACACTTTACTGCCACTCCCTCAAGCAGATAGTCGGCATAGGTGGTGCCGTCATTGCGCGGTATCAGTGGCTGGCGGAAAGTAACGCTTGGGTTGAATATCTTGCGAGGGTCTTCAAGGATAAAGACACCTTGGTCTGTAGCAATCCATAGTTGGTCGTTTTGATCGAACGCTACATTGTACAGTTGGCTTATTGCTGTGGTCTTACCGTTTTGGTTAGTGAAAGTGGTGCAGAAGGCAAAGTTGTCGTCGGCTTGATTGTCGAGGGTGCCGTTGTAGTTTAGACAGGCGATACCAGCGCTATATGTTCCTGCCCATCTGCGGTGGGTCATCCACACCCAACCTCTGCTGTCAAAGATATAATTGTCGAAAGTAGGGTATTTCTTAATGTCGTTAAAATAAAACCTTTTCCACTTCATGTCTGGCGTTAGAACACGAACTATTGTGTCTACCTGGTTGTTGAACATCCACAGGTTGCCATTGGGGTCAAACTTGGCTCCGGTGAGTCGGTTATAGCGCAGACGCAGTGTAGCATTGTTGGGATAGATGCTTGAAATGGGAGAGTTGTCGCAGTTGTATAGCTTTTGAAACTTGCCGTTACGGAATTCATACAGTCCGCCATCAGACGATGAGGCGAAGTGGTGGTTGCGGTCATTGGGGTCTTCTGCCACGGCAGTAATGTTGACATACGGAATGCCAGTCTTTATTTTTATGCTGTCCTCACTGAAGTTGGTCCATAGGTTGTCCTCAAAGGCCATGATGGTGCCTTCGTATGACGTTTTGCCGTAGTAGGCCAATGCACCTCCTGCTACAAGAAGTTTGTTGTAGGGGGTATAATAAATGTCGGAGAAATAATTTCTTATAGGGCTGTTGGGTATGATGGCATCAGAGGCGGGCTTGAGTGTGTCAGCGTCCACAGTAAACGGTTGCAGACCGTTGAAATTGCGTGAGGCCCAGAGATATGTGCCATCGCTGCTCAGGTTGACAAAGTCGTTACTGACATCGGTCACTGTAGCTTCGTTATCTTCGTTGACAATTCCAATCTTTGCGTTGCTTTGGAGTACCAAGTTTTTGCCGTAGGGATTACAACTGCTGTATGAGCCTTTGCACACCATGTTGATTTTGAACGCCCCGGTGTCAAATCCGTACAGACCGTCTCCATACAAGGCGTAAGTGCCCCCGTTGTATGCTATGAAACGCAGTGGCTTTGATGTGCTCCATTTCTTCCAGTTGGATTTGTCAAGAAGGTTATCTGTGCGGTCGCCTGCCAGGATGCCATCAGCGGTGCGCGCAAAAATCCGGTCGTCATCACCAACAGCAGAGCGAACGTTGGTACCCAGTTCATATACATTGGTAAACTCTGCTTTTTTTAGGTTGATGACAATCACGCCGAAAGTGGTGGACAGGAACGCCTCGTGTCCCATGATGGTCACATCGTTTATTGTTTTGTCCGAAAAAGAAGAGTTCTTGTATTGTGGAATGTTTATGATGCTGTCGTTTAGGCCAAACAGGTCAATATTGAAATCTTCGTATATAAGCAAGAATTTTTGCAGTTCCTCACAGTAGGCAAGGCTGGTTATATTGGTGCTGCTCAGTCCCAGAAATTTTGAGTAGGCTTGCACCTTGGTGTCGCCAAAGGAGTATGAAAACAAACTGCCGCCAGCAAGTGTATACACTTTATTGTCGACGGGAATGCTGTTTGTCACTTTATGGTAGGACATATAGGATTTCCAGTTGTTGTCGGTAGCTGCAACGGTAAGCGACAAGGCCAGAGTTACGAGTGTCAGAAAGAGTTTTTTCATAGTCCTTATAAATTGCGTAGTGGTAGATTTGTTGTGTTGCTTGGGCAAAGGTCAGTTCCCTTTTTCGTTGAGAAATTCCATAAGCTTTGCTACAGCACGTGCACGGTGACTAATTTTGTTTTTGTAGTCCTCGCCCAGCTGTGCGAATGTTTTACCCGTCTCCTCAGGCATGAAGACAGGGTCATAGCCAAAGCCGTCATTGCCCAAAGGCTCTGTAGAGATATAACCGTCAACTTGACCGTTAAACAAGTGTTCCTCACCGTTTTGTATCAGTGCAATGGCAGTGCGGAAACGTGCTTTACGGTTGTCGCAACCGCTCATTTCCTTGAGCAGCTTGCGCATGTTGGCCTGTGTGTCATGACCATCGGTGGCATATCGGGCGGTATGCACTCCGGGTGCCCCGTCAAGAGCCTCAACTTCAAGCCCCGTGTCATCGGCAAAACAGTCCATCTTGTAGTTGTTATAGATGAAACGCGCTTTGATGAGGGCGTTGCCTTCGAGTGTGTCGGCTGTCTCGGGAATGTCTACATGGCAGTTTATGTCATTGAGGCTCAGCACCTCTGCGTTGTCGCCAAAGATGGCTCTTATCTCGCGGAGCTTGTGTTCGTTGTTGGTGGCAAAGACTATTCTATACATCTGAAAAGCTTTTTTCCTCTTATTATAAACGTTCAACGTGAAAGATTATTGTGTTTCGCGCTTTGCGCTACACTTGGGTGTGCAACGTTGTGGTGAGTGTGTGGCTATTTTGCTTTAATGCGATCGAAACCATTGCCGAAGACTCCAACCACTTTGCTCTGTGACACCAAAGCTTTAGGGTCGGCCTCTTTGATTACCCTAAACACGAAAGGACTCTCCCGACGACGCACCAATACCACAAGAATCTTGCGCTCTTCCTTTGTATACCAGCCGATGCCCGTAAGCACGGTGATGCCTCGCCCTGTTGATGCTATAGTGCGGGAGATTTCTTCGTACTTGTCTGAGATGATAAAGAATTGCACTGACTGCCTACGGTTGTTGACTACATAGTCAAGGGTAACGGTGGTCACTATGAGGGTGATATAGCTGTAGATTAGCAGGTTGATATCATGGAAGATGAAGTAGCCGCACGAAACAATGCAGAAGTCCGTACACACAATGACTTGCCCCAAGCTCATGTCGCGGAATTTATTGACCACTGCGGCAATGATGTCAGTGCCGCCAGTAGAACCGTTATTGATAAAAACCACCGCAAGTCCGACGCCCTCAAGTGCTGCACCGATGAGGCATGACATAAAGGGATTGTCGAGAATCTTGATGAAGTGGTGTTGCGTGTCTATGGGTGCAATCAGCTGGAACAAGGCCATGAAACCACCTAAGCAGATGACACCGATGATGGTGTTGAACATAAACTTGAATCCCAAAAACTTGAGGGCAACACCAAGCAGGATAGCATTAAACGCCCAGTAGGTGTATTGCACAGGTAGCCCCGTGGAATAGAATACCAATGCCGCGGCACCCGATGTGCCTCCAGGCACGAGGTGATAGGGTAGCTGGAAGAACACGTAACCAGATGCATAGATTAACGCACCTATCATTATGTAGAATAAGTCGTGGAGAATGTTAATTATACTGAAGCCAGGCTGTATCATATCTTCCGTTGTATTTACTAACCGTGTTATAGGGACCTTACTTCACTACAATGTTGACGATGCGGTGAGGCACGACTATCACTTTCACTATTTTTTTGCCGTCAATGTATTTTGCGGTGTTGTCAGAGGCCATAACTGCCGCCTCTATGTCTTTGCTTGTCGCTTCGGGGGCAAAGTCCATCGTAAAGCGGGTTTTTCCGTTGAAGGAGATGCTTATGGTCTCAGAGTCTTGCTTGAGGAATTCTTCTTTGGCTTCTGGCCACGGGGAGTCGCACACTGTGGTGTGGTGTCCGAGCACTTCCCACAACTCTTCGCAGATATGCGGGGCAAATGGAGCAAGAAGTTCAACGAGTTGTTCAAGCACGACACGTGACGAACATTTCTGTTGTGCAAGTTCGCTTACGCAAATCATGAATGCACTGATAGACGTGTTGTATGAATAGTTCTCGATATCTTGGCTGACCTTGCGTATCAGCTTGTTTATGCTTTTCAGACTATCGCGACTTGGTTCGCTGTCTGAAAGGATAAGATTTCCCTCGCGGCTGTAGAAAAGACTCCACACTTTGCGCAGGAAGCGTGAACAACCATCAATGCCATTGCTGTCCCACGGCTTCGATTGACTGATGGGGCCGAGGAACATTTCATAGAGGCGAAGAGTGTCTGCGCCATATCGTTCTACAATATAGTCTGGGTTGACAACATTAAACATGCTCTTCGACATCTTCTCTATGGCCCAACCGCAAATATACTTGCCATCTTCAAGCACAAACTCTGCATCGGCATACTCTGGACGCCAAGCCTTGAAGGCTTCAATGTCGAGCTGGTCGTTGGCCACAATATTTACGTCAACGTGAATAGGAGTGGTGTCGTACTGGTCTTTCAGGCCGAGTGAAACGAAAGTGTTGGTATCCTTGATGCGGTATACGAAGTTTGAACGGCCTTGTATCATGCCTTGGTTTACAAGTTTTCGGAAAGGTTCTTCCTTGCAGCTCACACCAAGGTCATAAAGGAATTTGTTCCAGAAACGACTGTAGATAAGGTGTCCCGTAGCGTGTTCGGAACCTCCGACGTAGAGGTCTACATCCTGCCAATATTCATCGATGTCTTTGGCTACCAAGGCCTTATCATTGTGAGGGTCCATGTAGCGCAGATAGTAGGCCGATGAACCTGCAAATCCGGGCATGGTATACAGTTCGATGGGGAATACCGTCTTGTTGTCAATCAGGTTTTTGTCAACCACTTGTTTCCCAGATTCGTCCCAAGCCCATATTCGAGCGTTGCCCAACGGTGGCTCTCCTGTTTCTGTAGGCAAGAAGTTCTCCACCTTGGGTAGAGTGATGGGTAGACATTCTTCTGGTATCATCTGTGGAATGCCGTTCTTGTAGTATACGGGAAACGGCTCGCCCCAATAGCGCTGGCGGCTGAAGATGGCATCGCGCAGACGGTAGTTCACCTTTATGCGGCCTATGTTGTGTTTGCTCACATAAACCTTGGTGGCGGCTATGGCTTCCTTCACGGTCAGTCCGTTGAGCGAAAAGTCTATGTAGGGCTCAACTCCTTGACGCGGAGAGTTGGTCACAATGCCCTCTTTAGCGTCATAGCTCTCCTGGCTTACGTCAGCACCTTCTATCAGAGGAATGATGGGGAGATTGAAGTGCTTGGCAAAAGCATAGTCACGACTGTCGTGGGCTGGCACTGCCATGATGGCTCCCGTGCCGTAGCCTGCCAGCACATATTCACTTATCCATATAGGGTTCTTTTCGCCAGTAAATGGGTTGATGGCATACGAACCAGAGAACACGCCGGTAACCTTGTGGTCTATCTGACGCTCGCGTTCTGTGCGCCCTTTTACATATGCAAGATATTTCTCCACTTCTGCCTTTTGCTGCTCTGTGGTCACCTTGGCCACGAGGTCACATTCTGGAGCCAGAACCATAAAGGTCACACCGAACATGGTGTCGGCACGGGTGGTGAAGATGGTGAAAGTCTCGCCGCTGTCTGCAATTCTGAACTCCACCTCTGTACCCTCCGAGCGGCCAATCCAGTTGCGCTGTGTCTCCTTGATGGAGTCACTCCATTCGATGGTGTCGAGACCGTTAAGCAGACGCTGGGCATAGGCACTGACCCTCAGACACCATTGACGCATCTTCTTCTGCTCTACAGGATAGCCGCCTCGCACGCTTACTCCGTCAACCACCTCATCGTTGGCAAGTACGGTGCCGAGTTTAGGACACCAGTTAACCATTGTTTCGCCCAGAAAGGCTATGCGGTAGTTCATGAGCACCTGGCTTTGCTGTTGCTCGTTCATGGCATTCCACTGTTCTGCCGTGATATGAAGCTCTTCGCTCTGTGCAGCGTCCAGCCCCTCTGTGCCGTGGGCGTTGAGGTGTTCCACAAGTGCGGAGATTGGCTGTGCTTTGTGGCACTTGTTGCAATAGAACGAATCGTACATCTTCTGAAACGCCCACTGTGTCCAGTGGTAGTAGTCGGGTGAACAGGTGCGCACCTCGCGGTCCCAGTCGAAACTGAAGCCAATCTTATCCAGCTGTGCGCGGTAGCGGTCAATATTTTGGAATGTGGTCTTCTCGGGGTGCTGGCCAGTCTGTATAGCGTACTGCTCGGCTGGCAGTCCGTATGCATCGTAACCCATGGGGTTGAGCACGTTGAATCCCTTCTGGCGTTTGTAGCGAGCGTAAATGTCGCTGGCGATGTAGCCCAGGGGGTGCCCCACATGCAATCCCGCACCGCTGGGGTAGGGAAACATGTTCAGCACATAGTATTTAGGTTTTGTTTTATCCTCAACAACGTGGTAGGTTTTTTGTTCTTTCCAGCGTTGTTGCCATTTTTTTTCAATCTCGTTAAAGTTGTAGTCCATTATTATCTATTATTTTAATTATCAAGCAAAAAGCGCCGTAAGGGCACTTCATTGTGCAAAGTTAGCAAAAAGAAATTATACATAGTAAAATATAGAAGTATTAAGTAGGTGCCTTATAAAAAACAAAAGGCAATAAGAAGTAACAAAAAAGATGTCATTTGCGACCTAATTACCGATTTGGGTTAACCTGTCATTGACACTTATTTGCTATGAGAAATTAGGAAAAACAAAAAAACTTCGAACTTGATGTCACAAAAATGCCTTACTTTGCGTTTACTTTATAGAGACGCTACAAAAACTATATCACACACACCAGATGGACAGCCATAGTTTCACACAGTTAGTCATGCCACATCGAGAGGCCTTGCTTAGGTATGCATTCTCGCTGGTCCGCGACTCCGATCAGGCGCATGACCTTGTGCAAGAGACCTGTGTGTGCGCATGGCAAAACCGTGAAAAACTTCCACAATATGCTGACAAGATTGAAGCCCTGCTTATGCGCATAGTCCACAACACCTTTATTGACCAGCTGAGACGTCAGCGCATGGAGTGTGAGCCCATCGATACTCACTTCGATATAGCTTCTCCCGATAGTGCCTCACGTAGCGACACAGAGGCCTATGTAAGGAGTGTCATAAAGCACCTTCCGCCATTACAACGACAGGTGCTGACGATGAAGGAAATCGAAGGCTACGAAAATAGCGAGATTGCTACCATCCTTGGCACCAACGAAGCCTCGGTTAGGAAAAACCTGCAGCGAGCACGAGAAAAAATGAAACAGATAATCCTCAAAACAACATGAAAATGGAACATATCGAAACTCTTATACAGCGCTATCTCGAGGGAAAAACCTCAGTTGCCGAAGAGCAGGAACTGAGGATGTTTTTCCAATCGGCCGATGTGCCGCAAGAACTCAAGAAATATGCTTCGCTCTTTACTTGGCAAGACAACGGTGACGATATAGGCGCAGACCTTGACGACATCTTTGCTCAAAGCGTGAGCGAACTGGAGTCAGAACCCATTGTCAAACAACCTTTGATGGGCAGAAGAATTTGGTGGTCGGTGGCCGCATGCATAGCTGTGGTAGTCTCTGTCACGCTATTTCTCAATCATGAAGACAATGACACCATTGCTAACCGCCCCATCGCCCAACGCTCTGTTGACAAGACAAACCACACAGATGCTCCCGTAGCCCCCATGGACAAAACAAAGCCTATGATGGAAGCAACCAAGGCTCACTCGCCTGCTGGTGTTGTTGAAAAGGTTGTGTCTACTGCACCGATAAGTCATACCCCCGAGACTGCAGTACCATGCGAAGACGCCTACTCTGACCCACAGGTAGCCTACGAAGAGGCCCAAAAAGCTTTGATGCTCCTCTCCGACAATCTCAACAAGGGATTCGAAGCAATAGAAAACGCAAACATATCTAACTCCTGACTACAATGAAACACATAACAATTTTCTCTCTCACTCTTATATGTATGCTTGCCGTAGCCCACATCGGCAAAGCGCAGGTCAAAGCGTTCGAAAAATTTCGCAACATCCCCGACGTGTCGTACGTATATATTTCCAAAACAATGCTTCGCATGGCCAAGGGAACCGTAAAGTCCAATTATGGGAAAAGCGAAATAAATCTTGGTGATATGTTCGACAAACTCAACAGCCTGCAGGTCATAAGTGTAGAAAAACAAGACAAAGCTGCGGAAATAAAAAAGATGGTCAGCGATATCGTTGAAAAAGACAAGTATGACATTGTTATGGAAGTGGCCGATGAAGAAGACGCTGTAACCATCTATAGCAAGCTTGACAAAACCCCGTCTGTAGTGCTGATGCAAACCGAAGATACTAAGGATCACGAGCTCAACCTTATAGTATTCTCTGGCACTTTTACAGAAGAAGATTTGGTGAACATCACACAAAAAGAAAGAAAAAAAGAATAATACACCAGTGTATCCACAGTGTTTCTTGGTGGCTTAACCACCCCCTGTATGTAAACTCTGGATACCCGTTCTCAACACCAACCACAATGAAAAAACAACTGTTATTATGCCTGACACTTGTGTTAGGCCTGGAGATTAATGCTTTTGCAAAAAACAGCGTAACAATCAGTGTGAGTCGACAAGGCTCTCTGAGTGAGCAACTTAAGAAATATGATGCTCTCACATCGCTTAAGGTGTGTGGCGCTCTTAGCTCGGAAGATGTAAAAAGCATTGCACGCTTTGTGACCTATGCGAATGGTGACTCTCCTGTAGCTACTGGAGGACTCATGAATCTTGACCTCAGTCAGGCAACACTCTCTGACTTTAATTCGGGCCTGGAACTCAATAGAGTAGTCAAGGGTTCTGCCTCACTACGCACCATCGTGCTGGGCAATACATACTATGTCGCTTATCAGACATTCTACGATGCCCCTAATCTGAAAATCATAGAATTCAACGGCAATATTGGCCATATGGACGGCTATCTTTTTGGCAACTTGCCCAAGCTCGAGAGGGTGACTTTTCGAGGCGCAGTGATTAGCACCGGTGGCTATGAGTTTTTCAGAAACTGCCCTCGACTCAAGAAAGTAGAATTCCTTTCGCCGCTGATTAACGCCAACATAGGCGAGCCCATAGAATGTCCGCTCCTCAAAGGCTACACGGTTAAAACTCCGGTTGTCAAGTCATCGGCAGACTTTATTGCTACCACTACCGATGCCAAAATCCTAAAAGCCTACAATTGGGTGCCTGTCTTCGACTTTTTCGTGCAATGGGCAGACAAGTCATGTAATGAAAGATTCTTCTCGGACTTAGTCAAAGGCATAACTCCTACCATGATTGACCTGGCCGAACTGTTAGGCGATACGGCAAATGTCAATCGCCTTCAGACATACATCGTAGTGAACGAGGGAGAAGACGCTGGCAAGTCAAAGATGGAAATTCTTAAAGAATCGGCTCCCTATGTCCGTACCGGCCAAACAGCACCAGTCTTTACATATGCCTCTCCCAATGACTCGTTGCTGACTCTTACCCGCAACTTCTTTGACCTCGACAAGGTGGCAGGACCGGGCGATGAACTCTCAAAAATCAAAAAACTGCTATACTGGGTGCACGACCTCGTGCGGCACGATGGTTCTTCTTCGTGGCCCAACTGTCGATACAACTGCATAGACCTTTATAAAGTATGCCAGAGCGAGAAACGTGGTATCAACTGCCGTTTCATGGCCATTATGCTATGCGAAGCACTGCTCGCCGAGGGTATACCCGCACGCTACCTCACCTGTCAGTCAAAAAACTACGACACTGATTCCGACTGCCACGTCATAACCGTAGCATGGAGTCGCCAACTAAACAAATGGGTGTGGGTGGATCCTACCTTCTGTGCCTATGTGACCGATGAAAACGGGCTGTGGCTCCACCCTGGAGAGGTGCGCGAGAGATTACGCCACGGGCAACCGCTCGTACCCAATAGCGATGCCAACTGGAACCACGAGTCACTCCAGACCAAAGAGGAATATCTTGAGCAGTATATGGCCAAAAACCTGTACCTCATAACTTCTAATCTCAAGTCAATGAGCGAACCAGAGTCAAAACGGTCAAACAATGGTTTTATAACCCTCATTCCCGATGGCTTTGACTACAATCACGGCGCCACCACCACCGATGATGCTTACTTTTGGCAAGCACCACCCAAGGAACTTGTGAAGTAATCTGGCTCCGGCCATCCGCTTGCAACCAATATCTAAAGAACAGTAATAACCAAAAAACACCAGAACAATGAAAAGCAAGAAAAAATACATCATTGCGTTGCTGCTTATGCTCGTGCTTGTGCCAACATCAGCGCGTCGAAACGAATTCCGTGAAATCAAACAAGACAAAAACATTACCTACCTCCACATTCCGTCGTTTCTAACCTCTGGCTTTGTTTCAAAAAAGGTGAAAATAAACAAGAGCGCCGTGACCAAGGTGAAGGGCATGCACATCATAATGGCTGACAACACAAAAGGGGTGGCTCATGTTGACAAATGGTTTCGAACCTATATCGACAACAAAGACGCCGAACCCCTTGTTTCGGCCAATCAAGATGGTGCCAACGTGGAAGTATATCTGCTCGATCCCTACAAACGTATAAACAAACTCATTATATACTCTCAGGACAAGGATGAGTCGTGTGTATTGATTATGCGAGGCAAAGTAGAGGTTTCTGACCTCAAATTTGATTAGCGTGTAGAGCTTGTGTGGAACTTTTACCACCTTGCATCGCCAAAGGCCGACCCGTCACCGATATAACTTGACCAGACGCCCGTAAATGCACGACTTTAGTTATCCCCACCGGCCGAAATCTATATCGTTTTCGGCCGGTGGGGATGTTGATTTCGGCCGGAATCTTAATCCCAAATCGGTCATTGGGGCTTGTTTGTCTTTTGTTTTTTGTGTGGAAGAGTATATTTTGTTTGGCTTTTAGTGAGTAATAGCGAGCAAAAGATGCCTTATAGCAAACAAAAGACTGCAAGCAGTTCTAAAATATTACATTCAACGGCCTAATGACCGTTTTGGGCTAATGCAGGATGACTCTCCTTGAGATGTAAGGTAGCTCAAAACTTGGCATTAAGAGGCTCTTTGACGGTCTGAAATCAAGAAATATTTAAAAAGTAGCAATAGTTTTAGATTAAAAATGGTGTTATGAGAAAAAATGTGACTATTTTTGCAGTCAGTAATGTTATGCTTTAGTCTTTTATGGGCTTATTGTTATTGTATTTCTTTATTGCTTTATCTGTATCGGCTTTGTGTTCTGTGCTTGAAGCTGTTTTTTTGTCTACTCCTGCAACCTTTGTGGCAAGTGCTGGAGATAAGAATTTGCGCTCGGCTGCATTGCTGAAGAGTCTAAAGAAGCAGCCGAACCGTCCGATAAGTGCCATCCTGACGCTCAATACTATTGCCAACACCATGGGTGCGGCGGGGGTCGGTGCTCAGGCTGGCGTTGTTTTCGGCAGTGAATGGATTGGACTGTTTAGCGGTGTGCTCACCCTGTGTATCCTTGTTTTCTCGGAGATAATACCCAAAACGGTAGGCAACCGTTACTGGCGCAAATTGGCGTTGCCGTCTGCCAACATTATAAGAGTAATGCTGTTCGTTACCTATCCGTTGGTAATATTGGCGGAGGGGCTCACAAGATTTTTGGGTAAGACGAAGTCACAATCAGTAAGTCGTGATGAGGTCAGTGCCATGGTAAAGGTTGGTGCTGATGAGGGAGTCTTTGAGAAGGAGGAGAACAAGATGATACAGCACCTCATCAAGCTGTCTGCTGTCACGGCTCACGAGATAATGACACCGAGTGTTGTGGTGGCAGAAGCCGACGAAGCTCTTACGGTGAAGGAGTTTTATGCCCGGGAGGAGTTTAACACGTATTCACGCATACCAGTCTATAAGGATGACGAGGAGTATATTACGGGCTATGTGTTGCGTCAGACCATTCTTGAAAGGCTTGCGGAAGACAAGTTCTCTACCACACTGAGAGAAATCGTGCGCCCTGTTTTGACTTTTCAGGAGGAAACCAGTGTTTCGAACATCCTTGAACTGATGCTTGCCAAGAAAGAACACATCTCAATCATTATTGATGAGTATGGCTGTATGCGTGGCATCGTGACCATGGAAGATGTAATAGAAACTATGCTCGGATTTGAAATAATGGATGAGCGGGATACGGTGACAGACATGCAGGATCTTGCTCGCAAAAAGTGGGAGCAGGCCCGCAGCGCCATCGTCCGCAAACATTAAGGGGCGTCTGCTGTGCTAACGAAATCACCAATTTGGTTAAACCCAATTCGGTCGTTAGGACTTATTGTATTTTGATTTTTTAGAAGAGCAGATGTTGATAGTCCTTTTAGCGAATAATAGCGGGCTATTTTGAGCTAAAAACAAGCAGCAGATGCCTTGTAAAAACAAAAGGCAATAAGAAGTAATAAAAAGACGCCATTTACGACGTAATGATGGATTTGGGTTAAAATTGCCTTTGTCTGTGTAAAAAAAGATTAATGTTGTTGGTTCTGTAGTTTGGGAATGGAAATAATTAGTAACTTTGTTGTCTCAAAGAATATAATTGTCCCCAAAGAATACGAATATAAAAACAACAATAATTATGTCTAAGAAAATCTCACTATGCATGACAGTGTTGGCGGCCGCCGTGCTGTCATCGTGCAGCAAGATGGGACCGTTGAGCCCAGATTATTTTACTGTGACTCCCAACCCTCTTGAAGCTCAAGCAGGCAAGGTGCCTGTTACAATCAATGGCCTCTTCCCTGAAAAATACATGAAGCGTAAGGCAGTGGTAACCGTCACTCCGGTATTGCGCTATGAAGGAGGTGAAGCTCTTGGCCAACCAGCTACTTTTCAGGGCGAAAAGGTTGTTGGCAACAATCAGACCATTTCGTATCGCGTGGGTGGAAACTACACCATGAAGACTACCTACGATTATATAGACCCGATGCACAAGAGCGAACTGTATCTTGTCTTTGCCGCTACGGTGGGCAAAAAATCGGTGTCAATACCAGAAGTCAAGGTTGCCGATGGGGTCATTGCAACGTCTGAACTGGTGAAACGCACCCTGAAAAGCGCCTCTACATCTTATGCACAAGACAACTTCCAGCGCATTATCAAGAAAAAGCAGGAGGCAAACATTCAGTTCCTTATTAATCAAGCCAAAATACGCACAGGCGAAATCAAGAGTGTCTCCGTACAAGACTTTTTGGCTACGTTGAAGGATATCCCCGTTGAGGAAAACCGCAAGGCTTTTGACGGCATAGAGATTTCTTCTTACGCTTCACCTGACGGTTCGCTGGACTTCAATACAAAATTGGCCGACCAACGTGGAAAGACGACAAAAAGCTATGTTGCTGGAGAAATGAAGGCTGCCGGTGTAGAGGGAAATGTAGACTCTAAGTATACCGCAGAAGACTGGGAGGGTTTCCAGCAACTTGTGTCGCAGTCTAATATTCAGGACAAGGATGTTATTATCCGTGTACTGTCAATGTACAACGATCCCGAGGAGCGTGAAAAACAAATACGCAACATCTCGGCTGCATATGGTGACCTGACCAAGGAGATTTTGCCAAGGTTGCGCCGTTCACGCATAATGCTTCACTACAATCTCATTGGGCGGACAGATGAAGAGATTATGTCACAGTTCAATCAAGAGCCGGCAAAGCTCAGTGTAGAGGAAATGCTTTATGCTGCAAGCATGGCCGACGATGAGGAGCAACAGGAAAAGATTCTCGGCAAGATGAAGGATCTTTATCCCAATGACTACAGGTCATATAACAACCTCGCAACTCTGGCTTATCAGCGTGGCGATTACGCACAGGCCAAGCAGCTTGTCGACAAGGCTCTTGCTCTGAATGCTAATGCTCCAGAAGCTAATGTCAACAAAGGTCTGCTGTCTATGCTTGATGGAAATACAGCCGAAGCAACCCAGTATCTATCT
Organism: uncultured Prevotellaceae bacterium; assembly: GCA_900557555.1. Taxonomy (GTDB): domain Bacteria; phylum Bacteroidota; class Bacteroidia; order Bacteroidales; family Bacteroidaceae; genus UBA6382. Next base: position 22,934 of record USTH01000020.1, read on the forward strand.
AAGGGTTCTAACGCACTTGGCTTGAATGAGGCTTTGGGAAATCTCTATCTGCTTCAAGGCAACAACGCCCAAGCAGTTAAGGCTTTTGGCAAAGATGCAAGCAACAGTGCCGCTTTGGCCCAGTTGCTTAACAAAGACTACCTATCGGCAGCCACCACGCTTAACGGTGTGGCAGAACCTGATGCCATGACAAGTTATCTGAAGGCTATAATTGCCAGCAGAACAAACAACACGGACTTGGCCATTGACAATTTAAAGACGGCTGTTTCGCTCGACTCTTCGCTAGCAGATTATGCGGCTAAAGACCTTGAGTTTGTCAAGTTGAGAAACGATGCAGCATTCAAACAGATTACACAGTTGAAGTAATCGGAAGTTGAAATCTTCATATATATATATTATAATAATAGCTCTGCTTGCTGCCTCTTGTTCTGGCAACAGGCAGAGCTTTACTTTGTCTGGCAAGTTCAAGGGCTTGCAAGACGGAGCGTTTATGTGCTTCAGCCGCTCGCCAGAGTGGGGGTCGCTTGACACTGTCAAAATTGTTGATGGCGAATTCACGATGACCCATTCGCTGACTGACACTTCAATCATCATTTTGCAATATCCAAATTTCTTGCAGACTCAGGTGATTGCCATTCCTGGTGGCAAAGCCAAGTTGAGGGGTGATGCCAACAACATTAAGCGCGTCAAGGTGAGCGGTGACGACGAGAATGAGGAACTTAGCGATTTCAACGATAGAACCGCGGGTTTGGGAGAGCGACAGGCAAGATTGGAAGCCGAAGCTTTTATACGTGACAATCCGCAACTCTGGGCAAGCGTTGCTCTGTTTGAGAGATTTTTCCTGCAAGCAGAGAGGCCGGACTATAACAAGATTGATAAACTTCTCGGACTGATGTTGAAGGCCTGCCCGAACCGCCATTATCTCCATTTGATAGCTAATGAGGTTATGCCCTTATTGAAGTGCAGGGCAGGCGTAAGGTTACCGACATTCAAGGCTTCGACCATTGACGGAGCAGTGGTTGACAACTCCACTTTCAAGGGGAAGGCGGTCTTGGTTACTTTTTGGAGCACAATAGACAATGATTTTGTCTTTCCTGTCGTTAACCAAAGACACCTGATGCGCCGTGTCGCCAATCGTGTGGCGCAACTCAATATATGTCTTGATGTTGATACGGCATCATGTCTCAGGGTGTTGAGGGCAGATACCATCGGAGGTTATAATGTTTGTGACAGAAAGGCGTTTGATTCTCCTTTGGTCAAATTGTTCGGGCTAAAAAAGATGCCGGCCAATATTCTTGTTGACTCTAAAGGTGTCGTAAGGGTGCGCGATGTCGCTCCCGAAAATCTTGAAGAGGAGTTTCGCAAATTGGGAATAAATTGAGTACCCCTATCGGGACAAGCCTCAAATGAAAATGCGAGAGCGGCAAAGTACTGTGAAGCAGAACTTTGCCGCTCTGTTTCTTTCCTGACTTCGTCACTCAAAAAATACGTATTTTATAACTGGTTGATAAACAATATTTTGTATCTTTGCGTACCCTCGTTTTGGGGTACGCAAAAGAT